>CAYYZP010000171.1:0-2778 GCA_964476165.1 uncultured Fimbriimonadaceae bacterium | reverse complement strand
CTTACGAAGTTGCTGGACCGGATCCCACCACCTCAGGAACGAGCGGCCCGGGTTGTTATAGACGGTCACGGGAGTAGCGGGCGCAGTCGATGGGCTCAGCGTCGAGTAACCGGTGCGCGCATTGTTCGACTTGTAGGACTGGAAGTCTTGCGCAGACAAAAGGACGCTGACCAAGACCACCATGCACGACGCGATCGATCTAATCACGAGTCTTCTTCCCGATGCCGCTCTGCTTCTCATTTGATTATTGTCGCTCCGCATATACTGGTCGGACGATCCCACGGATTCCGACGACCGGTGGAAGTTCATAAACGATGCTCAAGGAGTTGAACCCCGTGTTGATAAAGTTCGGATCGTAGCCCTGGACGTTGCTCGGTGGCAGACCAACGACTCCGTCGAGCAAAAACACCTCGCCAGAGAACGATGCACCGCCGCGCGTCTCGCCGACGTGGCCGTTGACGACGAGTATTTCTCCAGAATCCATTCGGCGCGCGTATTGCGCCTGGAGTCGGAGCGGATTGTCACCGATGGCATTGAGGAGATACGGCGCAGGCGTGTTCGGTCTTCGCATTCCCGTATAGGCCTCGTTCGTGAGCATCCAATTGACGACCCATGAGTCCGGATCGTTCAGGTCGGCCTGCACGATTTCGTAGATGCCTGTCGCCTCAGTGAACATGACGGCAAGTCGGGGCCCATAAAGCACGGTATCGATGAACCGCACGGACACAGATCTCATTCCGGCGATCTTGTGGTTCGGTTGGGCGACCGCGGGCGAGGAGAGATAATCGAATACGCCGCTACCCGGAGCGGTCTCTTCGAGGTAGACGCCCGCAGGAACCAGCGGCGCGCTGAACTTAGTGATGACGCTTGTGTTCGGGCCGTCGAGGATGACGACTCCACCGTATCCGCTCGATGTATCGAGGTCTTGCGGACTCGGGTCGAGACCAAACGTGGCGCGGCCCGGTTCGACGTTTCCAAAGCCGAGCGCGAACGTCCTGCGCCTGTTGCCCGCGCCGTCGTCGACGAGCGCGGAAGAAATACTGTGGTATGAGAAGCGTTTTCCGGAGAGTTCTTCTGGCGTGTGCCATGCAAGAATGCCCAGAGCCTTTTGTAACGTGGACTTGTTCGGGTCGACGTAGTCGACGACGCCGATGATTCTTCCAGACAGATCAAGTTCGAAACGATCAAGGACTTCGACGATGCGATTGTGTCCAGAGTCTGCGACATAGACGTGCCGCCAAAGTTCTCGCGGCCTCGGGTTAGAAAACGGATTTGGCATTTCACCGATGCTCGGTGGATTCGTCTTGATGGACTCGTAAACGTAAACGTCTCTTGGATCGCGCAACGACATCGCCTCGGAGTCGTTCATTCCCTGTGGCACGTAGTTCGGATCGAGTTTGAATTCGCTGACGCTTCTGACCTCGTTGCCAGCGGCGTCGACGAGCACCACGCGGTCGTTGCCTGAATCGACGACCCAGTAGGAGCCGCTCTTGGCGGGATCGGGGTACATGCGGGTCGGGCGTGAGAACCGGACGCCGATGGTCGATCCAGAAACGGACTGGCCTTCGCCTGAACTAAGGCTCTGCGAAGCAGACCAGACTGGGTTGCCGCTTGGATCGAACCGTGAGACCCGTGCTTCGTCGACGACGACAAAATCGCTCGCGGTGTAACTGTACAGGTTCTCTTCACCCATTGCAGCGAGGACGCCGTTTCCGACAGCGATCCCGAGGAACTGCGTTTCCAAAATCGCAGCTTGAAGAATTCGGATGCGCAACTGGTCGAGATCGCCTGCACCCCTGAACCTCGGCCACCTGATCGCGTCAGCAAAATCGATATCGCCCGGCGCGGGCGAGAGTTTTCGCCCGGTCAAAAGTTGCTGTTGCCACGGTCTGACGGAGTTGCTTTCCAAGAACGAATCGTTGGGACTGAGTCGGGAATCAAAGGCGTAGAGGAGGCCCTGCTCATTGAACGGACCGAGTGGGCCACCAGTAATAACAGAAGGCAAAAGGCTGCCCCCACCCACGAACAGCGTCTCGCCAGCGACCACGGGGGGGGTGTTCGCGCGATAGCCGTTGATGACGGAGTACCAAAGTAGCGGGCTGAACCGCCCCCTCGCGCCACCAGGGTGCGCGCCGTATGCAGTTTCGAACGGGGTCTCTGGCTCGATCAGAGTGTCCGTCGCGCCGTTCTTTCTGATAATGACGGGGAGGCTGCTGCTGATCGAATCGACCATGCGCCCTCTCGTGACCGTCATCGCAGAGTTCAGGATGACGCGAATGGTGCCCGATGGCGACGGCTCGGCGGTGAACGCCCTGTTCGGCAGCGTACTCATCATCGTTGGCAAGACCCGGTTGTTGCTGCGCGTGATGTCGGGCTGCACGATGGAAAACGCGGTGTCGGTCCCGTTGACTTCGAACTCGATCGGACCGGGATCGGCCTCGAACGCCATGACGACGCTCGTCTTGATCCCCAAAAGTTTTTCCCCCACCGCCGTGCAGTAGACCGTGTCGCCTCTGACGGTCGGCCCACCGACGAACTTCAGATATTTAATGGATGTGACCAAGAACGGAAAGTCCTCGAGTATGCCGTCCTCGTCCACAACAGAGGCGTTCAAATTGACCGTGTCCGCCGGCGTCAGGCCGTTGTTGAGATTGAAAGCAAGGTCGTCGTACAGGTCGTAACGGTAGACGAGTTTAAAGTCTCCGCGACCGACTTCTTTGAGATTAAAGAGCGTGCTTCCAACGCCAGTGTCGCCTGGGGCTGACGTGACGACGAAGA
>CAYYZP010000170.1:0-2740 GCA_964476165.1 uncultured Fimbriimonadaceae bacterium | reverse complement strand
GATCCAAGGCGCCGAGTTTACCGGGGGTTACTCAGGTGAGTTCCAAATGCGGTGTATCTCGTCAAGTAGGCTCTTGAGATCGTAGTTTCCTCCGGTGTTTGTCATAATCACAATGGCCGTGCGAGACTTGGTGTCAAGGACGAGGAGGCTTCGGCAACCCTGCTGAGCCCCGCCATGTTCAGGTCCAAGTCCCCCCAGAACCCAGCCAAGACCGCGCCCCGTTTCCAGTCCGCCGAAGGATTGCGGCTTAAACATCATTTCCGTAGTCGGACGATCCACTAGCTTCTGAGCCATAACCGCCGATCCGAACCGCGCAAGGTCGACCGCAGATGCCTCCATACCCCCCCCTCCGCTCTTCCAGGAAATGTTCTCCACCTTCAACACCATTTTAGGTGTCCCCAGTCCGGCCTGTTCGTACAGGTTCGACCGATGTGGACTTGGCACGGCCCGATCCTCAAGTCCGAGCGATTGGGCGGCTGACGGCTTTGAAACATGGGCTTTGATGTAACTTTCGAAAGTTTCCCCGCTAGCGACTTCGACAATTCGGGCGACGAGGCTGAATGCGTGAGTCGAATACGAAACCTTCTCTCCTGGCTTGAAGAGGAGATCGTCGTCCTTGAAGACTCCAAGGGATTCTTCGACAGTGAACGGCTCATAAAAAATATCGCGCTTGGGCGGCGTGTAGTGTCTAACGCCGGAAGTGTGAGTGAGGAGGTGACGTAGTGTCATCGATTCGTGCCTGTCTGGCCATTCACTGACGATCTTCGAGACATCAGAGTCAAGCGGAATCTTCCCTTTCTGGACCAACACGAGAGCGGCGACGGCGGTCACCGGTTTACTGATCGAGCCAAGCCGATAAATCGTCTCTGGAGTGGCGAGCACAGCCTCTTCGCGGTCTTGAAACCCTGCGGCAGCCGCTACAAAGTTTCCTTCTTCCGGGAGAATAGCAACTGACGCCCCAACGATCCGTTTTGCGTCTATAAACTTCTGGAGTACCGCTTGAATGGACTCTTGCTTCGTCTGCGCCCAAGCGGAAGCAGTTAAGACAAGAAGAAAGGAAACCAGACATCGAAAACGGGCCATGACTAGGCTTACTCCAATTAGGTACATTCGGTTTCCATGGTCGTCGCGACCTTTAATGTGAATTCGATCCGTGCGAGGTTGCCAGTGGTACTCGATTGGCTCGCTGCTACGTCGCCCGACGTGGTGATGTTGCAGGAGATCAAGGTCGAAGACGAGAAGTTTCCGCTTGCGGAACTCGAGCCGAGCGGATATACGATCGAGATCCACGGCCAACCGCGCTACAACGGAGTGGCGGTCTTGAGCAAACTTCCGATCGACGATTTCGACACGGGGTTCGACGACGAAGAAATGCCCGAAGACTGTCGTTTGATGCGCGCGACCATTGGCGGTGTGCAGATCATCAACACTTACGTCCCCAATGGGAGCGAGGTCGGCAGTGAGAAGTGGGCGTACAAACTCTCTTGGCTCGAAAGGTTTGCGCTCTATGTGCGTGAGACGTGCGAGATGGGTTCGCCGGTCGTGTGGCTCGGCGACATTAACATCGCCCCCACCCCGGACGATGTGTTCGAGGCAGAAGGCAAGTTAGGCGACGTCGGACACCACCCTGACGAGTTTTCACGCTTGTCTCGCATTGTTGATCTGGGTTGGACGGACTGCTACAGGAAGTTTGCGTCAGGTCCAGGGCATTACACGTTTTGGGACTTCCGCATTCCGAACTCCGTCAAGCGAAACCTGGGTTGGCGCATCGACCACGTCTACGCCTCGTCTTCACTGGTGGGGAAGTGCAAGCGGTGCTGGGTGGACATGTCCCCGCGCCTCATGGAGCGCCCGAGCGACCACACGCCGGTCTTAGCAGAGTTTGTTGTTTAAAAAAATACGACGTATAGGTCTTATACGTCGTATTCTTCTTTAGTGCTAGCCTTTGTTCACATCGCCCGAGCCAGCGATCGCCTTGGTAACCTTCGGGTCGCCAAAGTACCTCACGTCTCCCGAGCCTGTGATGGTGATCGTCAGATCGCTGCTGGTCGAAGTTTCGATGTTGCCCGATCCGACTACCGCCGCAGAACTTGTTTTCGAGGCGAGGCCCTTTGCATTGAGGTCGCCAGAACCCGTTACGGAAAGGCTCAGTGTTTCTGCCGTGCCCTTTAGTTCGATGTCGCCCGAACCCGTGAGGGTCGCTGTGAACGCAGTGCCTTTCACGCCGTTGATGAACACATCGCCCGATCCAGAAAGTTCGATCGCTTCCAATGAAGGCACGGTGACAGTGATCTTCAGGTCGCCGTGGTTGCCAAAAAGCCCGCTCGATTTTTCTTCAAAAACGAGTTTGCCATCGACGATTTTCGATTCGAGTTTGTCGATTCTGTCTTGGTCTCCTTCGACGGTGATCGATTCGGCTTTCCCGACGGTCACGGTCATGTCGGCTGAGCCGTTCAGTTCGATCTTGGTGAATCCTTTAAGGTCGATTGACTTTTTTTGCGCTGGATCGGAGCCTGCGGTCGCGCGGATGCCGTCAACGCATCCGATCAACATGCTCGTTCCGACCAAGGCTGTTAGTAGTAGATAAATCTGTTTCATCGTTCGTCCCACACCCTCAATACGAAGGACCCCTGAAACAAAGTTTCAAGGGTCCTACTCCGTATTCCCTCCCCCGGCCCTCTTGCCAACTTGATCGCAGATGCTCATGGCCGGGGGAGGCTAGCAGGGGGCCTGCGCAAAG
>CAYYZP010000169.1:0-6004 GCA_964476165.1 uncultured Fimbriimonadaceae bacterium | reverse complement strand
CGAATTTTTACGGCAACTTGCGGAACTATATGCACGACAAGGGCGACGGGCTGTATCGCCGAAGTCTCTACACGATTTGGAAGCGCACCGCCGCGCCGCCGAACATGCTGTTGTTCGACGTGCCATCGCGCGAGGCTTGCCGCATGCGGCGGGCGAGAACCGATACCCCCCTCCAGGCGCTGACCTTGATGAACGATGAGACGTATTTGGAGACGTCCCGCGTGCTTGGCGAGCGAATGGTGCGCGAGGGGGGGGATGGTGCGCGATCTCGGCTCACTTATGGCTTCCGGCTCGTTCTTGGTCGTCGGCCCACGGAAGCAGAACTCAATATTATGGACGCGGGGCTGCAAGCGCGGCTCAAGCGGTTCCGCGAGAACCCGGCTGATCTGTTCGATTTGATTTCTGCAGGCGAAGCGCGGGTGCCTTGGTCTCTCGACCGCGCCGAACTCGCGGCCTACACGGTCTCCGCAAGTACTTTCTTCAATCTCGACGAGGCGGTGACGAAGGAGTAACTCGATGGACTACCAACTTCAAGACCAGTTCAACAGGCGCACGTTCCTCAAGCGGACGGGGGGGGTAGGGCTCGCGGCGCTGATGGGGATACTTACCGGCGAAGCCGCTGGTCAGAAGGGCGAACGGATCGGCGGCTTGTCGGGCGTGCCGCACTTCGCGCCGAAGGCGAACCGCGTCATCTATCTTTTCCAGTCGGGCGCGCCGAGCCAGATGGAACTTTATGACCCGAAGCCAAAACTCGCTGAACTGAGAGGGCAGGAACTGCCAGACAGCATCCGCAACGGACAAAGATTGACTGGCATGACGAGCGGCCAGAAAATGTTCCCGGTCGCCAATAGCATCTATGGCCACAAAAAATACGGCGAGAGCGGGATCGAGTTCAGCGAAATGCTTCCGAACATCGGCGGCATCGCAGACGAGATATGTCTCATCAGATCGATGTATACCGACGCGATCAACCACGATCCTGCCGTCACGTTTTTGCAGTCGGGTTTTCAAATTGCCGGTCGTCCGAGCATCGGCGCTTGGCTCAGTTATGGGCTTGGAACCCTCAACCAAGACTTGCCAACATACGTCGTATTGACGAGCATCGGGAGTGGTCGATCTGACGACCAGCCGCTTTATGATCGCTTATGGGGCTCGGGGTTTTTGCCGACGGAATACCAGGGTGTGAAGTTTCGCAACACGGGCGATCCAGTATTGTTCCTTTCCGACCCGCATGGAATCGACCGGGCCACCAGAAGAGAGATGCTCGACGAACTGATGGGTCTGAACCAGATTAAGAAGGCGGTAGTAGGCGACCCAGAAATCGACACGCGCATCGCGCAATACGAACTCGCTTTCCGGATGCAGACCTCGGTGCCAGAACTGCTCGACATCAGTGACGAGCCGAGCGCGGTGCTCGAGATGTACGGGCCAGACGTGCATCGCAAAGGCTCTTACGCTTACAACTGCCTGCTCGCGAGAAGAATGGCCGAGAGGGGGGTACGGTTCGTGCAACTGTTCCACATGGGATGGGACCACCACTTCGATCTGCCCCGCATGATAAAGGCACAGATGACGGACACCGACGTGCCATCCTCTGCGCTCATCAAGGACCTCAAACAGCGAGGGATGCTCGACGACACGCTCGTCGTGTGGGGGGGGGAATTCGGCCGTACCGTTTATTCACAAGGCGACTTGACAGAAACGAACTACGGACGCGACCACCACCCCAGGTGCTTCTCGATCTGGATGGCGGGTGGGGGCGTCAAACCGGGGATCACCTACGGCGCGACGGACGACTTTTCATACAATATCACCGAGAACCCGGTCAGCGTCCACGACCTGCACGCGACCATGCTCCATCTTCTTGGGATCGATCACCAGCGGCTGACTTACCGCTACCAGGGGCGGGATTTCAGGCTGACGGACGTGTTCGGCAACGTCGTCACCGACTTATTGGCCTAATAACTGTCCAGCGCAGCGGTGATTTTGGCCATCGTGCCCTTTGCGTCGCCGAAGACCATGAAGGTGTTGTCCATCAGGAAGAGTTCGTTCTCGACCCCGGCGAAACCGCGGCCCATCGATCGCTTACTGACGATCACGGTCTTGCACTTGTCGACGTCGAGGATCGGCATCCCATAGATCGGGCTCGACTTGTCGTGCCGCGCGGCGGGGTTAACGACGTCATTGGCTCCGATGATCAGCGCTACGTCCGTCTCTGGCAGCAGAGGATTGATAGCCTCGAGTTCATAAAGTTGGTCGTAGGGCACGTCGGCCTCTGCAAGCAAGACGTTCATGTGACCGGGCATTCGTCCGGCGACCGGGTGAACGGCGTACTTGACGTCGATGCCTGCGCGCGCGAGTTTCGCGCACATTTCTTTAACTTGGTGCTGCGCCTGCGCGACCGCCATGCCGTAGCCGGGCACGATGACGACAGAGTTTGCGTTCGCCAGAATGATCGCGGCGTCCTCGACCGAGTAACTCTTCGGCTGCCTGCCCGCGAACGCCGATTCGCCGCTACTCGCGACCTCCAGTCCGACCGCGCCGAATATAACATTGCCTAGCGACCTGTTCATCGCGCGGCACATGAGCAGAGTGAGGATGAGGCCGCTCGCCCCCACCAGTCCCCCACCGATCAGGAGCGCCGTGTTCATCAGGACAAAGCCCGCGAGCCCAGCAGCACAGCCCGTGAACGAGTTGAGCAGCGAAATGACGACAGGCATGTCAGCGCCGCCGATGGGCAGGACGCCCGTCACGCCCAGAATCAACGATCCGGCGATCAGCGCCATGAACATTTGCGGCGTGGACCTGCCAAAGCCCAGGATCGCAAGCGTCACCGCAAGGATCACGATTACCAAGACCAAGTTAAACACCTGTTGGCCCTTGAAAGCGATCGGGCGACCGGGCAAGATTTCCTGTAGTTTCCCAAATGCGATGATGCTGCCCGAAAAACTGATCGAGCCGATGATAGCGCTTAGGACTGTCGTCACTTGGTGGACCACGTCAGGCGAGGCACCAGAATGAAACACGTCCAAATACTCATACAGCGCGACGAGGACCACCGCGCCCCCCCCCAGACCGTTGAGCAAAGCGACCATTTGCGGGATGGCCGTCATCTTGATTTTCCGGCCCGAGACGAATCCCCCCACCGTCCCCACCGCGACCGCGAGGGCGATCCAGCCGAAGTTGTGCGGCTTGATCTCATCGCTCGCCAATGTGACGATCAGGGCGAGCGCCATGCCGCCCATCGCTACCCAGTTGCCCCTGCGCGCCGTCACCGGCGAGTTCATCAACTTCAGCGACATGATGAACGCGACTGCGGCGATCAGATAGCCGACGTCCATCATTTCGCGGCTCATTTGTCACCCCGCTTGCGCTGTTTGAACATCTCGAGCATCCTGTCGGTTACCACGAAACCGCCGACCACGTTCAAAGTTCCAAAAAGCACTCCAAAAAGCCCGATTACTACCATGACTGGCGAGTCCGCCTTGCCAAGGATCAGCAATCCCCCCACCAGGATCACGCCGTGGATGGCGTTAGTAGCGGACATGAGCGGCGTGTGCAAGGTTTGCGGCACTTTGGAGATTACTTCCAGTCCCACGAACACAGCAAGGATGAACACCGTGACGACGGCGATGAGGCTGATCGCACCCCCACCCGTGCTCGCGATGAGAGCGGTCATGCTTCCTCCCTTTCGGTCTTCATCCTTGTGGGCTCATGGACCACTTTGCCGTCGTGAGTCACAAGAGATTCGCGGATGATCTGGTCTTCCATATCGAGGTTAAGTGCTCCTTCCTTCACTAGCAAGCCCAAAAACTCCGTCATGTTTTTGCTGTACATCTTGCTCGCGTCAAAGGCCATCTGAGAGAGCAGATCGGTCGGGCCAAGAATAGTCACTCCGTCAGCAACGACCGTTTTGCCTGCTTCCGTCGCCTCACAGTTGCCGCCGTTCGTGGCCGCGAGGTCGACGATCACCGATCCTTTGGCCATGTGCCGCACCATGTCTCGCGTGATGAGTACGGGAGCGGGCCTGCCAGGGATAAGCGCCGTCGTGATGACTACGTCGTTCTTGACCATCCGCGACGCAATCAGTTCGAGTTCCATGACGTGGGTGTCTTGCGAGACTTCTTTGGCATAGCCTGAGGCATCTTCCGTCTCATCAAGCGCGGCCTTGAACTCGACAAACCTTGCACCGAGGCTTTCAACTTGTTCCTTTACGGCAGGCCGCACGTCGAATGCTTCGACGATCGCACCGAGGCGTCTGCATGTAGCAATTGCTTGTAGACCTGCGACTCCCGCACCGATAACCAAGACGCGCGCAGGAGCGAGGGTCCCCGCCGCAGTCATGAACATGGGAAAAAACTTTGGCAGTGCGTCGGCCGCGATGAGCGCGGCCTTGTAGCCCGCGATCGTGCTCATCGAACTCAGCACGTCCATGCTCTGCGCACGGCTGATGCGGGGGATTAGGTCGAGCGCGAACGCCGTGGACTTACGGTCGGCCATTTTTCTGACCGCCGCAAGGTTGCTCGTCGGGAAAAGGAGCGAAACGTGGATCGCGCCCTGGCGGAGTGCGCTCGCTTCTTCAGGGCTAGGCGGATTCACCCTGAGCATGAGGTCGGCCGCCTCATTGAGCGAAAAAACGTTGTGGACGAACTCCGCTCCTGCGGACCGGTAAACATCGTCGTCGAACCCAGCCCTCTCTCCCGCGCTTGTCTGAACGACGACCTCCAATCCTCGGAACCTGATCGCTTTGACCCCCTCAGGCGTGAGCGCGACGCGCTTTTCACCGGGGGCTGTTTCGAGCGGCACCGCGATCTTCAAACCGTGAACTCCGCTCCTACAATACCAGGCCAAGTCGCGCATTGAATGGGCACATAAGAGGCTAGCCAAAGGGGGGGGTTCGCAGGAGTCGTCGGCTTGGTTTTCTTGTGCAGGGCGCGGTGTATTAGCCCAATCAGACTAGGTAAAATTCAATGTTCCTTTAGGGCTGTGCTGGGCAGGCTCATAATGGGGAGCCGTCTGTCGGGCCCGATGTGGCCAACAATTCGGCCCATACTATAACAAATGGACAATTTAATAACGGCACTTCAAAAGGGTGGCGACACGTCGGCGCCTTACATGATGGCGGAACTGGTCATGGCTTTCGCACTGTCGCTCGTCTGCTCGCTCGTCATTGCGTCAGTCTACCGATGGACCCACAAGGGCATAGGATATTCGCAGTCTTATGTCCATTCGTTGATTCTGACTTCGCTCGTCACCACGGTCATCATGATCGTCATCGGAAGCAACATCGCACGCGCTTTCTCCCTTGTCGGCGCACTGTCCATTATTCGTTTTCGCAACGCGATCAAGGAGACGAAGGACGTCGGGTTCATATTCTTTGCAATGGGCATTGCTATGGCCTGCGGCACAAGGTTTTATGAGATCGCTATGTATGGGACCGTGTCCATTTGCACCGTGATGCTTGCGCTCAACATGTTCAATTTCGGTGCGCCAAAGGGCGACCCTGAGAGGCTCCTTAGGATCCAGTTGCCGGCAGGCGCGGACATCGAGTCCACTCTCGAGCCGGTTTTGCGAAGTTTGTTCTCAGCGTTCTCGATCGTCATGGTTGAGAACGCGCGGCACGGGCTTCAGGTCGAGGTCCTTTATAGCGTAAAGCCGCGCTCTGACGTTAAACCGAGTACGGTGATCGAAGAAATCAGCAAGGTCAATGACGGATTGAAGGTCGCGTACAACTTTGCGATGCACAACGACGAGATTTAGCGATGCGCGTTCGGCTCTCACGGCGGGGATATTGGCTCGGGAACAGACACGGAAAATGGCGGCTCTTCGGCTGGCCGACGCTGTTGCTGGTCATCGCGCTGCCTTATGTCGCGGTTCTTGGGCTCAAACTCGGGCTTGCTAATACCACGCCGTACTTGAAACTTAGGGAAGAGGACGCCAATGATCTTTTAGTCAAGACCGTCTACGCCGATACGCAGAACCTCCTCTACGCCAAGGAGCCGCC
>CAYYZP010000168.1:0-10989 GCA_964476165.1 uncultured Fimbriimonadaceae bacterium | reverse complement strand
CGTCGCGCCGATGATCGCTCCAAAGGCGACAGAGAAGATGAACGGCCCATAGGCCGCTATCGCCGAAGTCCAGCCGATCACGCCTCCCGCTTGGCGCGGAGGGAAGATCATCGGCATTTGTTTGAATGTCGATGCGTTTCCGATGCCGCTAAAGAAGAATAGCGCAAGCATCGTCCACAAGAATCCGCCCCATTGTTCCATCGAGGTCGGATGCGTGAACCGAGTGATATAAAGGGCGCTCGCGACGAGGCCAATACCGCTGACCATCGTCACCTTGCCCCCACCCAATTTGTCGCTGATCGGCCCGAATACAACGCGGACCAACGCTCCTACCAAGGGGCCAAGAAACGCGTATCTCAACGGCTCTGGCCCGCCTTCGAACTTCGAGTAGGTCTCCTTGATGAGCAAAGGAAAGGTCGCCGCATATCCGCTGAACGAGCCGAACGTCATGACATAGAGCGAAGTCATGAACCAAGTGTGCTTCTCCTTAAAGATATCGAGTTGCTCCTTGAAGTTCGCTTTGACAGGAACGCTTTTGAGCCCGAACCAAGCCACCACCACTCCGACGACAATGAAGGGAACCCAGATGTAGGCCGCGTTTTGAAGGAAGATATCGGCCTCTTTGACGACGACTTCGCCCTTCTTGTCGACGAAGTGCTGCGACGTCCCAAGCATCGCGACCCCGATGACTGCAGGAATCAGAAACTGTGCGACGCTCACGCCGAAGTTTCCGATGCCGGCTTGAATTCCAAGGGCCGTCCCCTGGAGCCTCTTGGGAAAGAACAAAGACGTGCTCGGCATGAAGGAACTGAAGTTCCCCCCACCGAACCCTGCGAGGAACCCTAGCAACAGGAGGGTTCCGTAGCCTGTCGCAGGATTTTGCACCGCCATCCCCCATCCGATTGCGGGAACAATAAGCAACAACGTGGACAAAGTAACTACCTTTCGCGTCCCGAAGATCGGAATGAGAAAGGTATGCGCAATGCGCAAGGTCCCTGCGGCGAGGCCAGGCATAGCGTTAAGCCAGAACAACTGCTGCTTATCGAGCTTGTATCCTATCCCAGTGAGTTTGACGACGATCGCGCTGACCATGAACCATGTTGCAAACGAGAGCAATAGGCAGAAGGTCGTTGTCCATAGAGTCCGCCATGCGACGCGCTTACCTTTAGATTCCCAGAACTGCTCGTCTTCCGGGGTCCATTGTTCGATTGTGTTCGTTTTTTCAGTCATGTCTTCACCAGACTCACGTTTCGTTCTCGATACTGTCCTTCGACATCTTCATGATCACCATGTGCATCCAAACAAGCGAGACGACGGCGATGAGGGCCAGGAATAGCCAGCACGTCGTCCAAAGCCCTGTCCATTTGAGAAGGTATCCAAACAAGATCGGACACACAAAACCGCCGAGGCCACCTATTACTCCGACGATGCCTCCAACAACACCGACGTCTTTTGGAAAATAGTCCGGAATGTGTTTGTAGACGGCGGCTTTGCCGATACCCATCATGATTCCAGCAATGAACACGAGCCCAGTGAACACCCAGACGTTCGCTTGGAAAAAAACGTGCGTCGTGCCACGCGCGACCAACTGTTTCTTCTCGACTTTTTGTCCGACTTCGACGGCGGGCTCTTGCCAAGAACGAAAGTTGGGCCACACAAGTGTTTCGCCTGACATGCCGGAGGCAGCCATTTCCGGCTCGGACTTCAGTTGATACTTCATTTCACCAATAACGACTTCGTTGGACGAGACAGTGCTCACTACTCCGCCGCGTGTCGCCATGATTCCCTCTCCCGGCGATTGGATATCCATCCGCGGTGCGACAAGCAAGAGGAAGAACAGCGTACAACTGATCAGCACCCAGTACATCGTCTTGCGCGCACCGAACTTGTCGGAGACCCATCCACCAAGGGCGCGAATCACGCCTGAAGGAAAACTAAAAACGGAAGCAAGCAGACCGGCCGTCGCAAGCGTCATACCGTAGACGTTCAAGTAGTACGGCACGAGCCATTGTGCTAGCGCGACGAACGCACCGAAGACGAGAAAGTAATAGAGCCCGAACCGCCAGACGCGAACATCGTTGAGCGGCCTGAGCATGTCGCGAATTGATCTCTGGGCAGCGCCTTCGACCTTTCTGTTCGTCGTTCCTATGGCGAAGACTCCGGCCATGACGAGCAACACGATTGCGTAGAGTTGTGGGAGGCGCCTCCAATTCTCGATGACTTCTGCCGAGTCAGTGAACTCTTTGAGAAGCTTTGGCGCAAAGAGCGTCGTTACGGCCGCACCGGCATTGCCTATGCCGAAGATTCCGAGAGCAGTGCCTTGTCTTTCCTTTGGAAACCACATAGAAGAATAGGCGATTCCAACGGCGAAAGAAGACCCCGCTACACCGAACAAAAGCCCGCACCACATGAACTGAGAAAACGTCTGCGCGAAGGAGGTGATGTAAAGAGAGACCGCTGTAAAGAGCATCACGGCGATGTAGACCGGCTTCCCCCCATAACGGTCCGTAAGCAGCCCTACCGGTAGCCGCACAAGTGACCCCGACAAGATCGGAATTCCGATCAACCAACCCATTTGCGCTTTGTCCAAAGCCAGCACTTTGTTGTCGACGAGCCAAGTGATCAACACTCCGTACATCGTCCATGCCATGAAGCAGAACACGAACGCCAGCGTGTTCATGAAGAGGATTCGATTGGACTTGCTCGTTTCCATGTCTTAAAACTTAAACCCGAACGAGGCATATCCCCAGAAGTTCTGGTCGGAGGACGCACCAAGCACGTTGTCGACAAAGCCCCCACCGTCGAACACGCCCATCCCCGCTTCGAAGGTTCGCGTCTTGTCCACGTCCCATTTCCAGAGCAAATCGAATTCTGAACCGATGTCCTTTCCGGAGGCACCGCTTGGGTCGATGAATCCTCCGTTCTGCGTTCCGCCGGCCCCATACCACGAGTCGGTCGCGTTGTAGAGCGAAAACTTGTGGTACGTCGCTTCCATCGACATGTCCTTTCGGGGCTTCCATGTGACCCCCACCGCAAGAGAGTTCACGTTGCTCAGTCCTTGGCGGTCCATGTATCCGTAGTAGATGTGGTTCGTGGGATAAAAATTGTCGAACGTGTGGTTCTTGGACGCCGTCTTTCCACCTGTGGCAATGTTGCACTCGGCGAAGCTGCTCAGGGCCTCGCTGTACTTGCGCGTCCCCTTGGCGCTGACTGCCCAGGCGTCGTGGTCGCGTCCACCGGAGCGGCCCCATTGGTAGGCGCTCTCAATCTCGACGTTCCAGTCTCCAAACTGCCGGACTATCCGGTGATCGAGCAAATAGACGCTCTGCCTGAGCGACGGTTTTTCGTTGATCTTGTAGGCGAGCATCGTCTCGCCACAAGTCGAGTTCTTGGATGCAAACACAAGTTGTGTCTCGTAGTTCGGAACAGGGTTGACCGCCAGATCGCCCCAAAACAGATCCCAGTCATTTGTCTTAAGCCGAACTCCCAACCAAGAGCGAGATGAGTTGGCCCATTCGAGAGCACCGATCATACGCTGCGCTCCCTTGTTGACCTTCTGCCGACCGATCGTCAGTGTGCTCCCACCAGACTTGCGAGTGAGATACGCTTCGACGAGGTCTTCTCCGTCCGATCCGCTACTCGATCCTGTTGTTGGTTCGACTCGCGCGTTCACGTACTGATAGGTCGCATTGAACGACGAGTCGTTCGATAGTTCACACGTCATCGCGAGTCGCGTACGAGTGAACCATGTCCCTGTATTGTCAGAAACTGAATCGTTGAAATCAAAATTGTCCTTGCGCTCAAACCGTTCTCTAAATTGGATCGACCAAGAAAGTTCGTCGCTGAGCGGCGGAAGATTTGCAGGAAGAAGAAAGAAGACCATTCTAGACCTCATCAACGCACCGTCAGTTTTGCCTTAAGCAGGTGCTGTGCTAATATCGCCCCCCCATCACTCGACACACTATGACGCCCGTCATAAGATAGGCCCCTGCTCAACTTTCAAAGTCCCAAGACTATGACGGGCGTCATAGAAACCTCTTGTTGACTGATCGAAAATCCAAGTGCAAGGAAACAAATGGCCACGAGACACGCCGTACCCGGAAGGTTCAAGAAACCGGTAGCCGACGCCAACGTGCGCGTCGTCCGAACGACCGACTCACCCAACTGCACGGGTGCTTGTGGCTGGCTCGCGACCGTGGTCAACGACACGATCATCGACCTCAAACCAGCCGCAGACTACGACTGTGAGGACTACAACCCGCGTGGCTGTCTGCGCGGAATGTCGATGACGCACCTGATCTACGGCCCGGACAGGATAAAGACACCTTTGATCAGAACCGGCGCACGTGGAGAGAACAAGTTCCGCGAGGCGACATGGGACGAAGCCCTCGATTACATCGCCGACAAGATGAAAGCGATCATCCAGGATTTTGGCCCAGAGAGCATCATGCTTTTCAACCAGGTCGTTGGGACGGGCTACGTGCAAAAAGGGGCGCAAGTGCGCATGGCCGCCCTGCTCGGAATGTCGTTTGGCACTGCATACGATTTCAACGGCGACATTTCGATGGGCTATACGCAGACGGTCGGCATCGACAGTGTCGAGTGCGAGACCAAAAGTTGGGGGTACGCGAAGACTGCGATCCTTTGGTCCAGCAACGTGTTCCAGACGCGCATTCCAGACGCCAAATTCTTAACAAAGCACGCCAAACAGCGCAACAACTGCGAGATCATTGCCATCGATCCCCGTTGCAGCCAGACGGCAAAAGGCGCCGACAAGTGGATCCCTATCGCACCGGGGACCGACGGGCTTCTTGCTCTCAGCATGTGCCAGGTCGTTTTAGACAAGGGACTCGTCGACTGGAACTTCCTGCGCAGTTTCACTGACATGGCGACGCTCGTCCGTGAAGACAACGGCATGCGCCTTAGAGCATCTGACGTCGGTATGGGCACGGACATGCAGTTTGTCGTCTGGGACTCGGCGCGCAACGGACTGTACGTTCTTCCCGATCAGACTTTGCGCCTGCCAGACGAAGTCTCGCCTTCGTTCGACGTCGTTCGCGATGTTGTCATTGAAGGCAAGACTGTCCGAGTCACTCCCGTCTTTGTTCTCGTCAAAGACGAAGTCATGCGCGAAGAGTATCGGCCAGAAGTCGTTGAGAAGACGACTGATATTCCGGCACAGACCATCCGCGACATCGCAATCGGCTACGCGACGAACAGACCGTCGACGATCATCATCGGCATGGGCGTCAACCATCGCTTGCACGGCGATCTCACGATACGCTCCATTCTCCTGTTGAGCGCTTTGGTGGGGGCGCACGGCAAACCGGGCGAATCTGTGTCTATCTACTCTGGCCAGCACCACTTCCGTCTAGATGTGAGCCCTTGGTGGTATCCAGAGGGCAAACGACCGAACGTCGTCCCGGTCCACTATTTTTCATTGGGCAAGCCGACCGAGGGGATGAATCCTAAGATCAAGTTTCCAAAGAACGGGTTCAAAGGCTTCATCTGTTCCCACGCTAACCCGCTCGTCACAGAGTTCTCCGGGCTGATGAAGGATGCGGTCGACCGACTCGACCTCTTCGTCACCATCGACTTCCAGATGACCCCCACCTGCGAGTACAGTGACGTTGTCCTGCCTGCCCCCACCTTTTGGGAAAAGTACGAGCTCGTCGCGACCGGTTGCCACCCCTATCTCCAAATACAGCAGGAAGTCATCCCGCCTCAATACGGAAGCAAGACCGAGTTTTGGATGGTCAAGGAGATCGTCAGGCGAATCGACCCTAGCCTCCTGAGGTACTTCTTCGACGACGAGTTCAGCGCTATGGAGCTGATGCTCGATAACCCGGCGTGCCCGGAGGTCGAAGGAATCACCCTCGATATGCTCAAGAAGGGCCCGGTGCGGCTCAAGGTCCATGACCCTGAGGTCGGACTCGACGCCCAGATCATAGACTTCAAGCCCTTCCCCCCCCGTGCGTACCCGTTCCCCGAAGGCGCACAGCGCGAGTTCCTCAAGACAGGCAGGATGGAGTTCTACAAAGAGGAACCTATCTATCAAAAGTTCGGAGAGACGATACCGACGTTTATCCCCGCCTTCTCACACATGACCGACGAAGAGCAGGCGTATCCGTTCTCCATCGTCACCCCCCACTCCAAGTGGCGCGTCCACTCCACCCACTGTAGCAACAAGTTGCTCCGCAATCTCAATCGAAAGCCGGTCGTCGAGATCCACCCGATCGATGCCGCCGCAAGAGGGATCAACGACGGCGACGTTGTCGAGATCCACAACAACTATGGTTCGTACAAACTGTGGGCGCTGCTCACAGAAACGATCAAGCCTGGTGTGCTCTGCGTCGATCACGGTTGGTGGGATCAGTTCCACGCAGAAGGCAAATACCACAGCGTCCACACGCACCAAAAGATCAAACCGACCCACGAAGCGTACTTCTTGCCGGCAGTCTACGCACCTGGCCAGCACTGGAAGGACACTCGCGTAGACATCAGGAGGGCCAAGTAGATGCCGCGCATGGCGATGCTGATCGACATGACGCGTTGCATCGGTTGCGACGCCTGCACGGTCGCATGCAAACAAGAGAACGGCACACCGATGGACGTGTTCTTCGCGCGTGTGCTCAACATTGAGTCCGGTCGGTATCCAAACGTCAAACGAATGTACGTCCCCGTCCTTTGCAACCACTGCGACGATGCGCCGTGTCTCAAATCTTGCCCGAACAAAGCCATTGTCCGACGCCAAGACGGGATCGTGCTCATCGACCAAGACAGGTGCAAAGGCACAGGCGCATGCGTCTCCGCGTGTCCTTATGGAAACGTCTACCTCTCCAAGGAGGACTCGTGGTACTTGAACGAGGACGAGCGATATGAGAAAGACTTCGTTCGTCCTCGATTGAATCAAAACGTCGCGCGAAAATGCACCTATTGCGCACACCGAGTTGATGAAGGACTTGACCCTGCGTGCGTCGTCGCTTGCCCGACCGAAGCGCGCATTTTCGGAGACATTGAAGATGCGAACAGCAAAGTGTCGAAGTACATTGTCCAACAGCGGGCAGAAACTAACCGTTCTCCGTTCCACTTGCTCCCTGAGGCAGGGACTAAGCCCGCAGGAATGTACCTCGGTCCGATGTCGCTCCAGGAGAGCCACACGCACGGCAATCGCGCTTCGACTGATGGAGTCGAACCGATTTCTCATGCCACGCGATTGTCAGAAGAACGCCAACAGGCGAACAGGCAAGGAGTGCGATCCTTTCTCAAGAGGAAACTGACGCTCTTGCGCGTCGCGTCGAGCCTGTTGGCAATTGTCCCAACACTTGCTTTGTCCCAGGAGCCCGCGTTGCAGATGGAAAAGCCGGCGACGGATCATTTTTCTACGTCGACGTGTACTGGGTGTCACGGCGTCACGGCGATGGGTGGGCTCGGCCCTCCGATCGCAAGCACGAAATTGACGAACGACGAGTTTTTGAGCATTGTGCGAAAGGGCAAGGGGATGATGCCAGGGACCACTGCGCCAGTCATCTCCGACGAGACTGTAATAGCCATCCGCAACGAAGTCGCTGGGCGACCTTGGATCGAAGACGAGATCCCCATTTCGTACAAAGTCGGAAGACTGCTTTCGACGAAAAGTGTTGGGATCGTGTTTCTTATCGTTTTTCTGGTCGCAACAGTGTTCGGGTTCCGCAGCTTAACGTATTGGCTTTCACTCGCTGGTCTCCAGAAATTAAAGCCCGCAATTCGACGTTTTGGTCGGATGCGCGCGCTGGGAGTCGTGGCAAAAGCACTGACAGTCGAAGGGTTCTTCGTCGCGTCGCTCTATCGCAAGAGCAAGCACCGCTGGGCGATGCACGGGCTGATGATCTACGGATTTTTCGGCCTCATGGCCGCCGATATCTGGATGCAGATCGTCAACCCTGCCCGCGCCGACATGAGCATGGGCAGCGGCCCAAAAATGTTGGCAGTCCTTTCTGGAGCCGCCGTTTTCTTAGGCATCTGCTACGTGCTCTATCGCTACAAGACCGACGAGTACATCGACAACGGTGTGACGCTCGGCAAAGACTTCCTCTTCGTTAATCTGCTGTTCCACACGATCGTCAGTGGGTTCCTCACCGTCGCGATCAATCACTCTGGAGCGAGCGATTGGCTGATGACGATCTATATCTACCACCTGCTCTCGATCTCTCTCCTCATCTTGACCGCGCCGTTCACCCGGTTCATGCACGTCTGGGTCGCGCCAAGCATGATCGCGATGACGAGGTTGGCTGAGGCGATAACGGCCTCAGGTGCGGAGATCGCGTTCGAACGCGAGCCGTCACCGGGCAGGCACCACAAGTCGGAGCGCATCGCCGACCAGATCGTCACGATGTTCGACCCCGACGCCGCCAACGACGTCAGGATTCGCTACTACCCATAGGACCACAACGATGTGTGAATGCAACAACAACTGCAAAAACTGCGAGAACAAGGCGGACGACCCCTCTCGACGCAAACTGCTCGGATGGATGATCGGACTTTTCAACGCGGCGGTCGGCATCGCGGTCATCGGCCCTGTCATCGGGTTCATCGGCGCACCACTCAGTAACAAGAAAAAAGGACGCTGGATCGACGTCCTCTGGAACGAAGACATTGCAGACGGAGAGACTCGCGAAGTTCGCTTTACCATCGTCGTCAAAGACGGTTTCCGAAATACAGACAGGACCTATACGTTGTTCTTGAGAAAGCACGAAGGATCGGTCGTCGCCTATGACCCATCGTGTACGCACCTGGGCTGCCGGATTTCATTTCAAGACGAAAAGCAGAGGTTCTTTTGTCCCTGCCACGGCGGGATCTTCGACGTTGAAGGCAAAGTCGTGGCAGGCCCCCCCCCACGCGCACTTTCCAGGTACGACACGAAAATAGAAGCTGGAAGAGTCTTCGTTTACAAGGAGGTATGAAGTGGACAACAAGACCCTTTCGCCTGAAAAACCGACCGTCTCGCCTGAAGACGCGACTACTCAAGAAGAACGGTTCATCGCCGAACGCCCAAAGCTCAGGGACTGGCTCGAGCTCAGACTCGGCTGGTGGGGGTTCGTCCGCAAGAACCTCGACGAGCCGATGCCGGCCGGAGTCGGGTGGTGGCAGACGCTTGGCAATCTTTTGTTGACTCTCTTGGTGTTCCAGTTTGTGACGGGTGTCGCCCTCGCCATGTACTACTCGTCCGGCCCGGAGTCCGCCTACCTGAGTGTCAAGCACATCAATGAAGAAGTTGTGTTCTGGGGAATCAACTTTGGACTGGCGACGCGAGGTCTTCACGTCTGGGGGTCTGCGGCAATCATCGTAGTCACTGTCCTTCACATTTTGCGCGTGTTCTTCTGGGGGTCTTATAAAAAGCCGCGAGAGCTCACCTGGGTCGCCGGCGTCTTCATCTTTCTCGTCATGCTCGGTTTTTCGTTCACGGGATACTTGCTCCCTTGGGATCAGAAGGCGTACTGGGCGACCGTCGTCGGAACAAACATTCTTGGCACTGTCCCCGGGATCGGCGACGGCCTTGTAGCGCTCGTCAGAGGCGGCGAAGAAGTCGGGTCATTGACCTTGACGCGGTTTTATGCGATCCATGTCATGCTTCTCCCCGGAGTACTGCTTGCCCTGACAGGTATCCATCTCTTTTTGGTGCGCAAGCACCATATCGCAGGGCCAGTGCGGCCGCAAAAAGGCCCCCGCGTCCAGTTCTATCCCTATCAGTTCTTCAAAGACGCGGTCGTCGTACTGGTGGGGGTAGGGATCGTCGTGTACCTTGCGGCAGCGTTTCCTCCCGGTCTCGAAGGTATGGCCGATCCGACCGGAACCGACTTCGCGCCGAGGCCAGAGTGGTACTACCTCGGACTTTACGAACTGCTCAAGATCATGCCTGCTGGCTGGGAAGTCTTGGCGACTGTCGTCGTTCCTGGAATAGTGACGCTTGGAATGATTCTGCTCCCGTGGTTGGACCGCTCCAAATCGCGCCATCCGGCGATGCGTACTTGGGTGATCGTCGCCGGCACTTTTATCATTCTGATGATCGGGCTCATGACGCTCAAAGGCATTCTTGAGACTCCTGCGCACCATGTACCGGTCAAGCCGAGTTCAACAGGGACTGTCGATGAACGAGTGAGCGACAAACGATAACGTCGAGACCTCGCGCATACTCGGTTCAATATCTCAAGAAAGCAATTGCGTCGCAGGTCGTAGGCATGCTTGAGTCATCGACTTCAAGGACCTTGCCACCATGTTTGAGCGTCTCGAGAATGCTGCGATTGACGGCCGCTTCATCGTTGCTGCCTGGCCCCTTGAGAAATAGGCTGTTGACTCGTCCTTCGCTCGCGGCGGCACTGATCTCTGCAAGATCGTCCGTTGCAAGGAACAAGGCGCTCATCGCTGGAAACTTATCCAGCAGTTCTACAATGACTTTTGACAAGGCTCGATCGACGATCTCTCGTGCCTGGCTGGCGAGCACCGGAACACTTGCGTCTCGAGGACTGCCTACCACACCGTCCGCTAGTGTATGCGCGTACTTTGACGCGTTCCTGAAAATTCCAATGAGCGGTTGGTCTCCTACCAAGACGAGAGACGCACCGGAATTACTCAAGTGTTTCCTGACAGCCTTGTCGATGGCCAATGCGAAACGGTGAAGTTTGTCCTTTGTCTCCGCGCCACGATCTCCAGCTCCATGACTTGCGGACGGGTAAGACGTGCCCTGCCGCCCGAGCGAGTGCATCTGCCTCTGTTTTTCTGAATACTCGTCTCCAACGATCTCCTCAAGGTTGTGGGGCATGTTTGGTACATGAGACTCCGATCCGCAATCGTCCTTGACCCTGATGAGCCTCGTCTGCTTTTGGTCGAGAGCGAGCACGTAGAACGCTGGGTGGGGGAGCAAAGTGAGAAGCGGCCGCACGAAAAACGTATCCGACACTGCCAAGACTGACAGGGGGGGGTTGGCAGCAATGCCACCTTGGAAAACCGTGG
>CAYYZP010000167.1:0-5126 GCA_964476165.1 uncultured Fimbriimonadaceae bacterium | reverse complement strand
TCGGCGATCAGTTCGAGCGCGGTCCTGTCCCCACCGATCGCGGTCGCGATGCCGACGCTGATCGTAACAGGCTTGCCCAGAATCTTCTGTGAGGCGATCCCTTCGCGGAGCCGCTCAGCAATCCTGATGCTGTCCGACTTGTCGGTACCAGGAAGAACGACCAGAAACTCTTCACCGCCATACCGACCGACGACGTCGGTCTGCCGAGTCGCCGCGACGGACGTTTTTGCGACGGACTTCAGCACTTCGTCTCCGACCAAGTGGCCGTGTTCGTCGTTGAGCGCCTTGAAGAGGTCGATGTCGGCCATGATGACGGAAGTCGGGACGTCGAAGCCGCGCGTGCTGACGATCTCGCACTCGAGATAGCCGCACGTGTACACGCGGTTGAAGAGTTCTGTCAGGCCGTCGATGTTGGCCTGGTGCGCGAGGCGCAAGTTTGCTTTTGAGAGCGCTGAATTGATGTGCTCGAGATCCATCCTGTTCTGCTCGAGTTCCGTGTTCGCGGTTTGTATCTCGCGCATTTGGCTCTCGATTTTGAGTTGCAGGTCTTTGCGTATTGTGATATCGGAGCACGCAACGATGCCACCTGTCACAACACCAGTCGGAGAGACCAGAGGAATCGTGTTGACCACGACAGTGAACGGGCTCCCGTTCGCGCTGACGTCGCTCCATTCGAAGTCAACGGTCGGCGTTTTGCGAATGACGTCAGCGATGATTTCTTTGAAGTTCTCGCGATTCTGGGCGGACACGATCGTTTCGACCACGTCCTTGAGGACGACCTCGTATGGCTTGAGCCCCATCAGCCTCTCGCAGTCCCGGTTCCACTCGATCACCTTGCCCGATGCGTCGATCGTAAAACAAGGAACCGGGATCATGTTGAAAAGTTGCTCGAACCGTTTGTTCGACACTTGGAGCCGATCGTTCGCCTTGTCCAGGTTTGTTGCAATCTCCTCGAGGGACTGGTGGGACCGAGCTTGCTCGTCGCGGTGCGCGAACATCTTCTTTTGGAACAGCGACGCAGACAGACCGATAAGGGCCGACGCGAGCAAAGCAACGATCCCGGCGATGATTCCCGCCTTTCTAAACTCTGCAAGGCGGTTTGAATAGCCCTCCGCGTCGACGTCAATGCCGACCGCTCCGATTGTGTTCCCGTCTTTGTCGATGATTGGCGCGTAGCCCGATAGAAAAACGCCCCACATATCGTCCGAAAGTTCGTCTTCGACATAGGGCTTGCCGTCTGCGACCGTCGCAAGCATCTTTTCCAGATCCTCGGTCTCTTCATAGAACTGCATCACGTGCGACTTGTCGTCCACGCCATCCGCATCCGAGTCGCCTTCTTCCGTCGGATCTAAGATGAAATAGATCTTGCCTTCTATGACGACGAACGTATAGACGTATGTGATCCTGGGGTCGGCTTCTACAATCTTTCCTAACGGCTCTATCGCACGAAGATAGGATTCCGAAGCCTCTTGGTCTTGCGAGACGAAGGTCTTGTGCAACTCTGGATCGATGACGGTCGAAGCGACCGATGCGAGCCCCTTGATGTCGTTTTTTAGTTCTGTTTCGATTGCTTGGAACCCTCTGAAATAGACCGTCGCTTCCACGAGGACGGCAGGTATCAGGACAGCGGCGGCGACGAGCAATCCCACCGAAAGTGGACTCATTTCGGCTAACTTTGCCCAGATTGGACGCTTAGACATGGCGCTGTCGTGACCTACCCCTTGCATAATTGGTCTCCTTTATTGTCGGAGTGCGACTCCACGACCTCAGGCGGGCTAGAGCCCGCAGTAATGCAACCTGTCAAAGATCATTGGTAAACCCAGCAAAAAATGGGGGACATTACCTTCGCTCAAAAGCAGTTCCGAAATCCTTTTGCATCCAGAAGCCGGCGGGCGGCCTTTAGTTGCTCTGCTACGGGCGCCTTGCCTGTGCCGCCCGACGAGGATTTCTTGACAGCACTTTTGCCGGGTGCCAAAATTTCCATGTCCTTGTCTGTCAATTTGAGGCCGAGCTTTTTCGCACGTTCCGAAGTAAGCGATTCAAGTCCGATGCCGGCACGCTCGCATTCCCTCACGACACGACCAACGATGTGGTGAGCCTTTCTAAAAGCCACTCCTTGACCAACGAGCGCGTCTGCGAGGTCCGTCGCCGTTGAAAAGTCGTTTTGACACGCACCGGCCATTCGTCCAACGTTCCACGTTGATCCGGAGAGCATCGCTCTGACCAAAGGGAGAGAACTTTCAACAATTGAAAGCGAGCCAAAAAGCGACGGTTTGTCTTCTTGATAGTCCCGGTTATATCCAGACATGAGCCCTTTCATCGTCGTCGCTAAGGCAACGTAGTTTCCAATGGCGGTACCAGTCCTTCCCCTGATAAGTTCTGCCATGTCGGGGTTTCTCTTTTGAGGCATGATGCTGCTTCCCGTCGTCAACGAATCGGGGAGAGAGACCCATCCAAATTCTGGCATCGACCAAACGATGAGTTCTTGCGAAACCCTGCTGAGATCGAGCATGACGAGCAAGCAAACGTGGAGCGCGTCGAGAACGTACGACCGGTCGCTCGTGGCGTCGAGAGCGTTCGGGGTGGGGGCATCGAAACCGAGGCGTTTCGCCGTTGATTTGCGATCGATGGGGAGCGAGGTTCCTGCGAGCGCGGCTGACCCAAGGGGGCATGTGTCCGTTACTGTGAGCAGGTTTTCCAGTCTCCATCCATGTCGTTGGATGGCCCAAAAATAGGCGAGAAGATGGAACCCGAGCGTGACCGGTTGTGCGTGCTGTTGGTGGGTCATCCCAGGCATGACGGCATCGCGGTGCTTTGTTGCGATTTTTAGTATCTCCGCCTGGAGCGACTTGACCTCCTTTTGCAACGCTGTGACTCGCTTGCGCAAGTGGAGGCGCGTGCTCGTGGCGACCTGGTCGTTTCTGCTGCGACCAGTGTGAAGTTTTCCGGCAACGTCCCCCACGACTTGGTTCAATCTGACTTCGATGGCGGTGTGTACGTCTTCGACGTCTCTCGGCAGTTTGTTTTTGCCCTCTCTAAGTATTTGTTTCAGTCCCTTGACTAAAAGCGCGCTGTCTTTCTTTGAGATGATCCCCGTCTCACCCAACATTCGCGCGTGCGCGATGGAGCACTCCACGTCCTCTTTCCAAAACACGAGGTCGCTCTCGATTGAACGGCCATATTCTTCAGCAAGGCCGCTGGTCTCCTGGGAAAACGCGCCGCCCCACAGTTTTTTCATCGCCTTTCGAGCACCTCGACGACTCCTGTGTGCATGTCGTAGACCGCGCCGCAGACGACGGTCGTTCCTTTCTCGACAGACCGGCGCAGTTCATAGGATTCGTTCATTAAATGGTCGATCGTAATGAAGACGTTCTCCTTTACGGTTGCTAGCACAACGTCTTCGGGGTTTTTGCTCTTTGCGTGGCTGTGCGCGAGGCTGATCTGTGCGCGAAGAGGTTCGCCTGGACCCGTGATATTCCCTTCGACGACTTGTGTGACGGCAAGGCACCCGGTATGCCCGACGACCATGAAGAGGGGAACTTTGAGGTTCTCGACGGCGATGTCGATCATCCATTTCACTGAGTCCGCGCTGACGTTTCCTGGTGTTCGCGCAGCGAACATGGTGCCGAGCGGCTGGTCGAACACGATCTCCGGCGCGACGCGGCTGTCGCTGCACGTGAGAACTGCAGCGATGGGGTTCTGCGTCGTTGCGAGGTTGCGCAAATTTTCTTGCGTGTACGTGTACGCATGACCGTTGCCAGTGCGAAATCGCTCGTTGCCTTCCAGTAACGCATCAAGTGAGGAGTGGCTCATTTTTTCTTGAGTTGTGAATACAGAAGGCTCTCCATTCCGTGCGTTGTGACCATGCCCGTCATTGTGCTCTGGTCAAACGATTCTGCGTCTTCGAAAGAGGCGCTTGCTTCATTGTAGAGTGCGAACGGCGACTCACGAGCGACCACTTGTAGCGACGACTTGTAAAGTCTGAGCCTCACGCTTCCCGTCACACGACTCTGCACTTTTTGGATGAACGCATTGAGGTCTTCCATGAGCGGCTCCCACCAGAGACCCTTGTACGCAAGGTCTGCCCATTTTTTATCGACCTGTGCTTTAAATTCACGTTCCGCATGGGATGTGACGAGCGCTTCCATGGCAGTGTGCGCTTTGGTGAGAAGCACAGCGCCGGGACACTCGTAGTTCTCGCGCACTTTGAGGCCGATCATGCGGTCTTCCATAATATCGATGCGCCCTACCCCGTGCTTGCCTGCGATTGTGTTCGCTGTGACGATCGCTCGGAGGGGGGTCAGGTTTTCTCCATTGATTTCTGTTGGCGACCCGTTCTCGAATCTGATTTCGATTGTCCCGGGTTCGTCTGGAGCGCACTTGGTCGAGCATGTCCATTGGAAAATCTCTTCCGGTGGCTCGTAGTTCGGATCTTCAAGGCGCCCCCCTTCGATGGATCGGCCCCAGAAGTTTTCGTCGATGGACCAAATCTTGTTTTTGCTCTGACCGATTGGCGCCCCCACCCTTTCGGCGTATTCGATCTCTTGGCTGCGTGTCAGGTTTCCTTCTCGCACGGGCGCGATGATCGGCACACCCGGCGCAAACATGCGCAGGCCGTGCTCGATCCTGAACTGGTCGTTGCCTTTGCCGGTACATCCGTGGACGAAGGCGTCCGCCCCCACCTCGATTCCCTTGAGAGCGGCGACTTTTGCGATGAGCGGGCGTGCTATGGCGGTGGAAAGTGGATATCCAAAATAGTCGGCGTTGGCGTGCAAGGCAGGCATGCAGTATTCGTTTGCGAACTCTTCTTTGGCGTCGATCGTGTGGTGGTCCGCGCCGAGTTTCTTGGCTCGCTCCTCTGCTTGTCGGATGTCTTCGCTCGGCTGGCCTACATCGACGGTGACCGTCACGATCTCATCGAAACCCCTTTCACGCATCAGCGGGATGCAAACGGTCGTATCGAGTCCACCGGAATAAACGATCAGCGCCTTGGGCATTGTTGTTCGACTATTGTGGCATCCTGCCAACTCCAGATCGTCACGATGTCAGTGCGAGAGTTTACGCCATGAACCTTTGCGCGAGGGCGTAGCCGGTCCAGGCGAGCAGGAGGCCGAGGAGCGACGAGC
>CAYYZP010000166.1:0-4352 GCA_964476165.1 uncultured Fimbriimonadaceae bacterium | reverse complement strand
CCACGCCATCTCAGGAACGAATTTGTCTGCCAACCAAAGTCTCAAAAGCGGATCGGCGAATGCGCAAGGAATGAAAATCAGGCCGCAACCGACCATGAGCGAGACTCTTGTCAGGCGGTCGACCTCTGCCGAAAACTTCTTCGCGTCCTGTGCGTGCGCCCTTGTCAGATCGGGCATCAAGGTCTGAGTCAGTGGGAAGACTTCGCTCCCAGCCTCGGGGATGCGCGCCGCGCTTCCATATTGCGCAAGTTTCGTCGGCCCAAGCGTGCCCGCCACGAGGACCCTGTCGAACGTGTGGCCCACGACGGTCGCGATCCGCGTCGGATAGAGCACGACGCCAAAGTGGAGCGCGTCTTTGAAGGCCGACCTGTCAAAGATCGGAGCGTCAATACCGACCGACTGCTTGGAGACCGACGCATAATTGAAAGCGGCGACGACCGCGCTTCCGATGGCGAATCCAATTAAGTACGCTTGAGGCGTCCTGAACTGGACCACCAATAGGAGAGCGCTCACCCCGTTGATGAGGTTCTGAACGCCGTTTGAAAGGGCGAGCCTCTCGAACTGTCTCCGCGCACTGAAGTACACGGTCGCGCCCGTGTACACGTATTGTGCCGCGAACATCGACGCCGCGCAGAAGAACAGTGGCCAGAGTTCGCCCCTTGCCCCCACCTCCGGCAGTTCGATGACCCAATTGAGCGCCGTGAGAACGAGCGCGCCGACGACAGCAAAAAAGCCGACAGTGGTGCGATAGGTGTTCCAGACCGCAAACCCTTTCATTTCGTCCTTTGCGTCAAAGGCGAGGGTCATCTGGCGCTGGCATCCATCGAGGAACCCGAAGTCAATCAGTCCGATCCAGCGAAAGAGGGCGATGAGAAAGATGCAGGCGCCAAACTTTGGACCGCCGATAACGCCCCAAACAATGGGCACGCTGACAACCTGGACCAAGATTCCCACGATCCTCGCCGCACCGAGATAGACCGTGCTGCGCGCCCTACTCATTGAAAACTACCACTTGTCAAGACGCGAGGCAAAGAGCATTGTAAGCGCTTTCTTGACCTTTCGTAGCGTCATCGTGCCGTCAGTGTAATTTGATCCTTTGAGTCGCATGACCCTTTTCACTTCGCGCCAATAGCGCAGATCCCAGTTCGTGTGCGCGGAATGGTAGATGAGCGGCTTGACGACGCGGGGGCCATCCAGCCATTTGACGAAGGAACACTCGCCGTGCATGACGTCAAGACGGACTTTGTTCATCAGCCGCCACGGTGTGAAGGAATATTGCCCCGAATCGGGCAGTAGTTTTCCTTTACCGCTTTCGGCCATCGCAAAACTCACACAGACCTCGTCCACCGCGTGGCCACGGCTTAATTTTAAGCCCGTTCTTTCGAAGTCGTTTGCGATTTGCAAGATGCGGTCGATCATTTCTTGTCCATTTGCCGTGCGCTCGTAGTACATGAGACCGCCGTTCATCTTCGGCGTTTTGGCGAGGCTGCGTTTCTTCATGGCCGCAGCGAAGTCGCCATACCATTCTCCGCCCGTGACCCAAGAGCCTTGCACTGCAAAGTCGGAACCGCGCGCCGCTTCGAGCAATGGAGCGATGTCGCGGACGACGAGGCAGTCGGCGTCGATGAAAAGTACGCGGTCGAACTTCGTCATTTCGAGCGCGCAGAACTTGGCGAACCAATACGGGTACTTGGGATTTGTGGGGACGACGAGATCGTAAAGTTTCTTTGTCTCTTCGTCGGGGTTGTCCGAAACAATCGCTCTTGGACAATCGACAAAATGCATGTCGAGGGTGAGGGCGAGCGCTTTCGCCATCGTGAGGTATTTAGGGCTTCCCGTCGCCATCGTGAGGATGGCGACATCGCCGTTTCTAGGCATTCACGAGACTCCGGGGCTTGACCAGGCGTTTCTTGCCCGGAATGAAACTCGGCAGCCCCATTCCCGCAAGGAGGAAGAACGGAATGCCCAACGAGGCGTTCGTGATCATGTTCATGAAGTACATACCATATCCAAATGCGAGCGCGATGATCAGCGTGGCGAGCGAGAATCCACGCTGCCAACGGTCCACGGCAGGTCGCAGAACGAGCGCCAGGGCGCCGACCACAGACGCGCACACGGAAAGGACGAGGAACGTCAACGCAGGAAGCCCGCCATAAGAGAGTGCGACCAGGTAGCCGTTGTCCATGATGCGGGCATCGGACCAGCGTCCCGTCTCGATCGACGGGAACCCTGCGAACGCCGGCTCGACCCCAATGCCGAACCACGGCGAGTTCTCATAGATGTTCTGCGCCTTGGGCCATAGGACATCCTGGCGATAATCAAACGTCGAGGTGTCGCCCGAGAAAAGATATTGGAATCTGTCTGCTCCAACGGCAATCATCAGCACGAGCGCAGCCATCCCTGCCATAACATAAGGAAGCGCGCCGTACTTGTGCCGCCGAATAAAGAGCACAATGATCGGAACCATGACGAGGGCGATCAAGACCGTCGTATGGCGGACCTGTGACATGAACATCACGCACGCGAGCGCTATGACGAGGGTGATCTCCCAGCGCTTGAGTTTTCTATAAAAGAGCGCCGCGCAGACGATGCCGATCGCGATGAGGTTGAAGTGGACTGGCAGGACCACGCCCGGCCAGATTCCGACGGCTCGTACCCCCCCCTGGCCAGCCCAGTTTTGGATGTCGTCTTGACCGACCAGGAGGTTCCCCAGGTCCAGGGCCGGGCCAAAGTCCAGAAACTGGAGCACGGCGACCCCGGCCGAGAGCGCGCAAAGAATCACCAGTCCAATGAACACCCGCTTCCGAAGTTCGGGCGCGATCTGTGCCAGCAGCGCACCTTGCAAAAAGGCAAGGGCGAAGGTCACGAGGCTGTAGTCCGGAGGCGAGAATTCCAAGGCGCGTCCCATCTGGCTTTGCGCCATAACGGTCGAGATCGTCAGCCAAACTTGCGTCGCCAGCAGGAACAGGATGCCTGCGGGCAGTCTCAAAGTCGCGGCACGAGTGGCGATTGCGACCGCGATCCACGCAGCGATGCTCAACATGAAGTATTTGATCATGCTGAACGCGTCGATCCCGATATGGGGGCCGATCGAGATCATGAACATTTGCACGATGGCGATAAGAACATTGACGATTCCCCATGCGACTAGAGGCTTGGCAACGGCGTGGGTCCGATACGACTCGCGCATGCTTGCGGCCCTGGACTCAATGTCCACACCGCGTGCGACGGTCGTGGTCCTCATGCCGCACCCCGCGAAGAGATGCTGCCGAGCAGGCTTTTCCAGAAAAACCTCTTGGTCAAAGGCCAGTGCGCCTTTGAAAAATATTCGAGGCTCTTCGGCCACGGGGTCACTTCCGCAGCAGTCAGATACGCGTGTCTGCGGAAGCCCTCCATTTGCAAAGCGTTCGCAAAGGGCCACTTTTCGAAGAGGGCGGCGAGGTTTGCTTCGATGTCTGCGGTCGTCTTTGAAATGCTCGGCCCACTCGTCAGCCGGTAGTTCGTCAGGGCTCTGCCGATGCAGTACGCAGGGCCGAACTCGTGTGCCGCACGAATCCAAAAGTCCACGTCCTGAAACTTGTTCAAGTGTTCGTTGAAGCCATCGATTCGCGCGTACACTTCGCGGCGAACGGAGAAACTCGACCCGCTCGCCCACGCGCGATAACTGAGGAACTCGTGCCATTCGGCTAATCGCTCCTCAGCGAGGCCGCCTAGCCAGTGCGCATGGTCGCCGTTGGGCAGGAAGGGCCGCGAGCGGTCGATGACGAACGTTGCGTTCTGCTCGTCCCAAATTTTTTCGTGGGCTTTGATCTTGTCGCTCTCCCACCAGTCGTCAGCGTCCAAAAAGAACAGCAACTCTCCGAAGGAACGGCCCGCACCCACGTTGCGCGCTACAGAGCCGTTCGCTCTTTCGATCTCGATCACCTTGGCACCACTTGTTTTGGCGGCTGATGCAGTGTCGTCGGTACATCCGTCGCAGACGACGATGACCTCTGAGGGGGGGGTACTCTGTCCCAACGCGGAAACGATCGCTTGCGCAATGGTGCTTTCGGCGTTATGGGCAGGAATGATGACAGAGGTTGAACGGCGCACGGTCGCCTCCCCTCTCAGACGGCCCTCGTGATCGCGCCAGTTGCCGCGAACGGTTCTCCGTCTTTTGCCGTGTCCGTCAAGATGAGTTTGATGGACTTCGAGCCGGCCTTGTCGAGAATCTCATAGGCAATCGGCACGCTGCCGTACTCGTTGGTCTTCGCCGAGACGCTCAGATAGACCTCATCGACGACCGAGGCGAACGCGGCGGCATCGGCGACGACATCGGTGGGGGCGACGGCGATGACGACGGCCTGCGCTTG
>CAYYZP010000165.1:0-3926 GCA_964476165.1 uncultured Fimbriimonadaceae bacterium | reverse complement strand
TCTACGGGATCGTCCTCAACACCGCGCTCACCGGCTCGCTCGATACTTACCAGCGACCTCCGAACTTTCCACGGCAGTTTAGAAACGCATGGCTCGGCGGATCGCCCAGCACAGTGCCCGACGCGGCAGAGGCGATGGTTCTTCTTGAAGCGCCCATGCTGAGACAAGCAAACCTCCCAGGAGGAACGGTCGATGCGGAAGGCATCGCGCCCGCTATGAAGGTCTACCCGGCGGCGGTCAGAGAGTTTTGGCGGTGGAGACTGATGAACGGCGATGTGGACGATTGCGTCGCCCGCACAAAAGGCACGATCCCCGACGAATCTAAAATGCCCGCACAAGGAATCATCGTCGGTTACGTGGACGGACACGCGAGATTCCTTTCTGCAGGCGCATTTTTGGCGAAGACACCGAGCAAGTCCGAATACCTCGGCGTGAGCGCAGCAAGCCCGACAGCTGGTTGGAATTTTCCGAACGGCATCGAGTGCAACTTCACCATCTCGATCGGCAACTACGGGTTTACGACGACCCCGAACGTCGAGATCGACTACCCGCTTTGGTCTCTAGGGAAGCAACCATGACCAGGTGGACATTGATACTCGCTTGCCTTTGCCTATTAAGCGGCTGTGTCGGAAATCGACAAGGAGACGAATATGACAGGGCGCAAAGTTTCAGCGCAAAAGGCTACGAAGACGCGATGAAGCAGTCAGGCAAGAGCAAGGAGTTGGCCGAAGCCAAAGAGCGTGAAAGGGCCCACCTCGCCGCACAGGGCGGAGTCCAAGAAGAGCAGCGCTAAACTTGGGTTACAATGAGGGGGCCGATGAAATTGGCCGTCTGCATCGTCCATAACAGAGATCGCAACAAACTCACCGACGAGTTACTCAAGGCTGGGTTCAAGTTCACCGTTATCGGCTCGACCGGGGGCTTCCTGCGCGAAGGGAACACGACCTTGCTCTCAGGCGTGGAGGACGATGAACTGGCCATGCTTAAGGAGATCGTCCAAGCCAACTGCCGCGCGCGAGAGCAGATGGTCAACGTCATGCCGTTCGAGGCCGCCCCCCCCGGAGCGTTCATCCCCAGTCCCGTCAAAGTGCCCGTGGGGGGGGCGGTCGTGTTCGTCCTCGATGTCAATGAGTCAATCCGCTTCTAAACTCGAGAACTTGGACGGCCTAGCGTCTGCAAAAAAAGCGGTCGTCCGAATCCTCGAAAAAAGATCAACCGTCCATGCAGTGCTCTTTTATGGGCCGCGAGGCGCGGGAAAGTCGCACCTTGCGCGCGTACTCGCTAAGTCTTGGCTTTGCCCCACACCTCAAGACTCCGGCCTCGCGTGCGACGAGTGCGCGGTCTGCAATTCTTTCGACAACTGGCGCGCGGTCGATTTCCAGGGCTTCGGCCCCTGGGGACCTTCCTCACTTATTAAAGTAAGCGCTTTCCGCCCCGTCCCCGAATGGGAAAAAGACAAGGAAAGGCCACCGATCGAATTTGTCCTCCATTACTTTAGAACGCGACCCATGATGGCCGCCAACAAAGTGGTCCTCATCGAGGACGCCGACCGCATGAATTCAGAGGCCGCTAACACTTTTCTCAAGACGCTCGAAGAACCTTCCGCCCGGTCGAAGATCATTATGACGACCAGTGAGTTTGCCAGGGTTTTGCCCACAGTCCGGTCAAGGTGCATGTGTTTGGCATGTGAATTGCCCGATGCTCAGGGCGCCGCGCTCGCTGGCGGATATTTCTCGCCGGTTGAATCGGTTTTCGGCGATTCGCCTGGCGGCGTGGCGCACCTCCGGGAGCATTTCGAGTGTTTCCAAGAACTCTACGATCTGCTCGAATCCTGCCGCATTGCCCCACTCCCTGCCGCCTTCCTTATGGCAGAGAAAGCGAGGGCGATCTCAGAAAAGTACGCCAAGGCTGCCCAAGTTTCGGCTCGTTCGGCCAATGTCAAAATCGTAGAATCGATCGCCGCCTGGCTCGCCCAAACGGCCCCCGAGCAATGTGCGCTCCTGGCCTGCGCCGCCGAGTCCCACAGGCTTTTACTAGGGAACGCCCAGCCTGGCCCGGTCTTCGAGGTCCTATTCTTGGAACTCCTGTATCATATTGGGGAACAGCCCGCCGCCAAGGCAAAGTAGTGGCAGGCATAGAGCCATTCATGATTGCAACGTGGGTCAGCGCCGTATCGAGGTCGAAAGAAGAGCGCCTCCAACTCTTCGAACGGTTGGTGGACGACTCACACCGTCCTGCCTACAACATGGCCATGAGGCTCACGTCGAACCAGGCAGAGGCCGAAGACCTTTTGCAGGAGACGTTCCTGCGCGCGTACAGGTTTTTCCACCGATATGACGAGAACCTTCTGTTCACGAGTTGGATCTACCGGATCATGACCAATCTCCATATCGATACCGTCCGCAAGCGAGCACGACTGAAGACCGTCAGCATCGATCAGTCCGGGTGCGATGGAAACCAGACATGGGAGTTCCAAGATGAAAAAGCGATCACCGACACGACCGTCCTGGCAAGCACGCTCGAAGAGCCGCTCCAACTTGGTCTCAGATCAATGAACGCCGAGTTCCGCACCGCAGTCGTTTTTGCCGACATCGAAGGAATGTCTTATGAAGAGATCGCGGAGATCATGCAGACGTCCGTCGGAACCGTGAGGTCGCGCATCCATCGTGGGCGAAAACAATTGCGCGAACACTTGGTCAGGACGAGCCCCGAAATCTACGAGGTGCTTGCGAAATGAATTGCAACCACGTCAAGAGCCAACTTTCCGCGTATATCGACAGCGAACTTTCGGGGGCGCAAATGCTCGCGATCCGTTCACATCTCACCGCGTGCAACGAATGTCGAAAGGAGATGTCTGAACTCAGGGCGGTCAAAACCGGTCTTTCACAACTTGTGGACCACTTGCCGGACGCCACGCTTTCTCAGCGCATATTGGCCCATGCCATAGAAGCACAGGCTCCCGCGCGGTTTACTCGGTCGGGCGTGCTGACCCTAGCAACCGCCGCCACAACGGCCGCCATCCTTGCGTTCTTTGTGTTCAGCGTCTCCACAAAGGGCACCGACAAAGCGAAAATGGCAATCGACCCCGCAGGATTCGATTCCCAGACCGATCAGGCTGTGACCATGCCCGATTTTGGCGGCCACGCCCCAATCGTTCCGGTCAGCAAATGACAGTTTTCATCGCTCAATCGTTCCGGCTGATTGCTATTGCCGGATCACTCGCAGTGTCAGCGTTGGCCCTGGCCCAGTCCGATCCTGCGATGGATCTGGTTGGCAAGGCGCTCGCATCACAGCGTAGCGTTCGGGCCACGCTTGTGCAGTGCAGATCGAACAGCAACACTTCCGTTTCAGTCCTTGTGCAAATCGTTCCGGGCATCGGCGTCATGTCGAAGGTCATCCAACCGTTCATCTATGCGGGAATCGTCTCGGTCGACGACGGCAAGTCTTGGAAGAACTTCGACCCCCACGAGAACACGCTGCGCATCGAGCGATCCCCCACCTTCTTCGACTCCCCGTTGTCGGCACGCATGAAAGTCATAAAGACAAACTTCGTTGCCCACCTCGAAAGGCCGGAATCCATCGCGGGGCGGCAAACTGACGTGGTCTTACTCAAAGGCGTCCACCCCGGAATGTCCGACCGCAGACTATGGATCGACAGAGCGACCAAACTCATTTTGGGCTTTGACGCTATCCATGAAGACTCGAGCACCGTCCGACTGATCTGGACTAAGTCTGTCGAGATAGGGACCACGCTTGAATCGATCTCTATCGACGAGCACAGCGGCGACTTCGCCAAAGTCGAAAAGACGTGGGGGCCGTTTGATGTCAAGGAGCCACAAGGACAAGTCTCGCAGATCGGCTTCACTCCAAAGGTTCCTGACCAGTTTCCAGCAGGGCTCCAGTTCCAAGCGCTCCACGTCATAGGG
>CAYYZP010000164.1:0-10475 GCA_964476165.1 uncultured Fimbriimonadaceae bacterium | reverse complement strand
TCGACGCACTCAGGATGACGAGGAAGGGGGGAAACTGCGGAAAGGGCTCTTATTGTTGGTCCACTCACCCGGTTCGTCGGGCCTCACTGACTTCTCCCCAGGCTCAGGAAGAATGTGTTGGCAGTGCTCATCCCATGCACCTTAAACGCGTCAAAATGGGGTTCTGGTGAACTGGAAATCGCTCGCGTTCGTTGCCCTCTTCATTGTCGCCGTCGTCTACGCGCTGCAAACGCCTGACGCGAAGGGGTTCATGGAGCCGAGCATGGCGCGGATCCTGTTCTTCCATCTGCCGTGCGCCTTGATTTCGACCTGGTTCATCGTCATGTCGGCGTGGTTCGGGGCGCGGTACCTGATGACGGGGGGGGCAAAGTTCGACGCAAGGGTCGAAGCCTGTGTCACGGTCGGAACTTGGTTTTCAGTGCTGACGATGGGATCGGGGATCGTCTTCAGCAGGCTTCAGTGGAACGCATGGTGGCACGGCGACGTTCGTCAGACTTCCTTTCTTATCGTGCTGTTGCTTATGGCGGCAGGGATGGCGCTGCGGGGGGGGTTGAGCGACGACAAGAAGGCGGCAAAGGCGTGCGCGGCGTACAGCGTGGCGACGGTCCTTCCGATGTTGTTCTTGATCTTCGTCCTTCCGCGCGTGCTCGAGTCGCTCCATCCCAACACCACGATCACGAGTGGGGGGCTCGATAGCGCCTATAGGATTGGAGTGCTCTTGGGACTGGCAGTACTAGGCTGGGCGGCGCATTTTTTCTATTCGCGCATCTGCCAACGGCGAGAGTTGGAAGAAGGCACCAGCGACGCACCTGTCACTCCGATCCGACCAGTACCGATCACAAAAGAGGACTAAACGCGGTCTTTCGCCCCCGGTATCCTGGCCCGCTGTGAGAAAAGAGTCCCTCAAGTTCCTCAAAGACCTCATTAGCGCGCCTTCGCCATCAGGGTTTGAGGAGCCCGCCGCAGAGGTCTATCGCGCCTACACTGGCACTCTCGCAGATAAGGTCCACACAGACGTCCACGGCAGCGTGTGGGCCGTGCTGAACCCCGACGCGAAGATGAAAGTGATGCTCGCGGGGCACATGGACGAGATCGGTTTTATCGTCCACTACATCAGCGACGACGGGCTCCTTTATTTCAGCGGGGTGGGGGGACACGATCCGGTGGTGCCCGTCGGGCAGCGCGTCTGGATCCACGGCAAAAAGCGCGTACCGGGGATCATCGGCCGCAAGCCGGTGCATTTGATCGAGGCCGCTGATCGGGAAAAGGCGCCGAAACTGCACGAACTTTGGATCGATGTCGGGGCGTCCACGCGGGCCGAGGTCGAAGAGGTCTTGTCTTTGGGCGACCCGGTGACGTATCAGTACGCCTTCGAGCAATTGTTGGGCGACAGGGCCGCTGGTCGCGGGTTCGACAACCGTGTCGGGTCGTTTGTCGTGGCAGAGACGCTTCGTTTGCTCAAAAACGACGGTGGGCTTGATCCCAAAGTGGGGGTCTACGCCGTTGCGACTGTTCAAGAGGAGATCGGGCTGCGCGGCGCTCGGACTTCTGCGTTTGGGATCGACGCGCAGTCGGGCCTTGCGTTCGACGTCAACTTTGCAATCGACCATCCGGGCGTGAGCAAGGAGCGGTACGGCCAACTCGACGTCGGAAAGGGCCCGAGCGTGAGCCGAGGCGCGAACACCAACCCTGTCGTGTTCAAGATGGTCTGCGAAGCGGCGAAGAAAGACGGGATTCCGATCCAGGTCTCTGTCGAGCCTGGAGCGACGGGGACCGACGCGAACGCGATGCAGGTCAGCAGGGGGGGGATGGCGACCGGACTTCTCGGCGTGCCACTGAGATACATGCACACTCCGTGCGAGTTGTTGTCATTGAAAGATGTCGAAGAGTGTGCGAGATTGATGGCCGGATACTGTCGGTTAGTAAAGCCCAATACTGACTTCACGCCACGGATGAATTGACACCTCACCCTCCCGTGGGACCGGGACTCGGAGGATGCCCCTCTCCACCAGTCCTTCGTCGGGGCTCAGGATGACATGGAGAGGGGTTCCCGAATTGTATCTCTTACAGCTTCAGATCCACGATCCCGCTGACGCCGACACCGTCGACGGCCTTGATCGACTTCGCGTTGGCGATGTCGATAGAATCGACGGGGATCATCGCACGGAGGTTGATCTCTCCGAACATGCTGACTTCGGGCGATGCGACGGCCTTCACCGACTGCACCTGGGTCTTCGTGCCGACGACCTGCGCCGCACCGATTGCACCGCGGGCGTTCTTAAGCCCCACCGTGATGATCGGGACCACTTTCGTAAAGCGCACGGCCGAGTCCTTGTGTCCGGTGAGTTTGTTGAACTCCTTGTTGATGTCGGGGCCGAATTGTTTGACGGCGGCGCCGACGCCGAGGATCTTGATCGCCTGCTTGAGTTGCGGCGCGGCGAGCGCGGTCAACATGAGCGCGACGACGGCGACGGTGGCTAAACGGAAAATCTTTCTTCGCATGGTCTGATTCTATCTCCTTCCCTTTTGACGGATGGGCGAGGGGGGAGGTTGGCTGGGTGGGGACTTAGGGTCTAGGGTCGGGATACGAGGTGCGAGGTGCGAGGGGAGGCTAGGAGGGGGCTTTGCAAACTTCATAATACGCTTCACCCTCCCGTGGGACCGGGACTCGGAAGCCTGCCCCTCTCCGCCAGAGCGGAGAGGGGGCTCAAACAAAAGAACGCGGCCCCGACGTTAGTCGGGGCCGCGCCGTCGTGCTTCAGAGTCCTAGATCAGAACTTGAAGGTGAGTTGTGAGGAGAGGAATCCACCCTTGTAGATTTCCCATCCGCCTGCATCGTTGAGCGGGTTGCCATCGCCGATCGAGGACTTGAAGTCCACGTCGCTCGCCATGTACTTGAGCGAGAACGATGTGCGGTCACTCAGGTTTCGGCTCAGACCGATGGTGAACCAGGTCTGCTCAGGATCCGAGAGCGGCAATGGAGTTCCACCTACGCCTGGGAAGTCCCAATCGACCGACTCCCAACTAACCATGAGGTCCCATGCTTCGTTGACGTTGTAGTCCATCTTCACCGTGTAACTGGTGACGCTGTCCTCTGTCGTCAGTGGCAGGCCAAAGAATCCGGAGACGTCTTCTGCGCCGTCGAACCATTCACCATTGAATGAGAGTTTCATTCTTTCGCTTGGCTTGATCCAGAAGTTGACGCCGTAGCCGTCGATGTTCGCCGGGCGCCATTCCGTGCCTAGTCGACCCCAGTCGCCGAAGGCGCCGAAGTTGCCGTCAACGACGGTCCAGTAGCCGCCAATGCCCCACTTGGCCTTGTTCATGCCAGCCCAAATGGCCGTAGCCGTATTGTCGCTGTCAGTGACTGTGTCGTTGTTGAGCATGAAGTCCGTCTGAGCGAACGCGCCCCAGAGTTCGATCGGGCCCATGTTGAAGTTGGCTTCAAGACCCGAGGTGTTCATGCGGTTGAACGTACCGCCGCCGAGGTCTTCCTCGACTGAGGAGTCCATCCAGTAGTGCACGGCCTTCAGGTTGCCTTTCGCGCCCAGTTTGAATGAGAGCTCAGCGCCCATCATTGCGTCAGCGCGCCAACTGTCGTGGTACATCGGGTTCATCCAGTTGTCCCGGACGTCCGTGTCGTCTTCTGTGTCCGTTCCCATGATGGGTCGGTTGCCTGTGAGGCTCGCAATGAAGACCGTCAAGTCAGCGCCGCCGAAGCCGAAGTCGAACTTCCCTCCGTCCATCGCGAACTTTCCATCGTCCCATGCGCCACCGTGGTAGAACTCAGTCGTGTCTTCTCGTTGAAGGAAGAACGCTCCGCCACTGTGGCGGAACCGACCGACTTCGGCTGTGAAGCCTTGGCCACCGATGCTCGTGTCGAATGTCGCCGTCATTTCGTTGATCACGAGTGCCGACATGTCGCTGTCGAACGGGTGACCAAAGTTGTGCTCGGACATGTTTCCAAAGTTCTGGGTCGAATTGTCTGACGACGAATCGCTCCATCCGAACATGTTGTTGTATGACATTCCGGTCTTCCAGGTCACGCCCTCGCCTCCATCGCCCGCCAAGTTCACATTGAACTCGTGAAACACGTTGAAGTCGCGGTTCATGCCGACCAGATCGCCGTCGTTACCTTCGAAGAAGTCGCCGACGCCGCCGACGCGCTGACCTGGCGAGTAGCCCGGGCCGTCCGAGTCGCTAAAGCCAGCGATCATGACCCAGTTGCCGTCGCCACTGATGCTGACGGCGCTGCCTTTCATGCCTTCCACAGCGGAAAGCCTCTTGGCCATGTCTGCCATGTCTTTCTTCATCGAGTCCATGTTGACGCCCTGTTCAGCGAGTTCCTTTTCGAACTCACCCATGAGCTTCTTCATGGCCGCCATGTCTGAGCCGTAGTTAGGCGCAGAGCCCATCTTGGCCTTCATGTCGGCGATGTCTTTCTTCATCGCGTCCATGTCGGCCTGGTTTGCGCCGCCACCGCCCATGGAGGCCATCTTCTTTTCGAGGGCTGCCATCGCGGCGTCGGTGCTGGCGGATTTCGCCATCATCATTTGGTAGAGCTGGTTGATAGCCACTGCGAACTCTGCGCGGCTCATAGGCCGTGCTGGGCGGAAGAGCCCGTCCGGATAACCGTACAGGATCTTGCCCTTCAAGTTCGCGAGTGCCTCGTATGCCCAGTGATTGTCCGGAATATCCGGGAAGTTTTGCGCGAAGGACGGGGTGACCATGCCGAGGCCGAGCACCACGCCGAGCGCTAGTTTGAGCGTGCGATTCATTTTTTCGCTGTTTCTCCTGTGCTTGCGCACACACAGAAACAGGTGACCGCTAGTAGAGGCCTGGCGAGGTAAGCGCGACTAACTTTCCTTAAGTTCCGTGTCTTGCCTAAGCCGCATCCAGTCTCGACTTAGCGACGCATCCTGCGTCTGCTATCCCGTATTAAACCCGTGATTTGTCCTTTTGGCAAGGGTTCCAGGCAAAATTGTGGGGTCTAGGTTCAAAATGGGCCCAGGAGTCAAGGGTCTAGGGTCGAGGGTCGAGGGTTTAGGGATCAGGGAGGAGACTATGGTGCGGGCGTCCGGCCTGCCCTCCCATGGTTTCTAAGGTTTGTGGTGTGGATATCCAGATCTGCTCCGGGTGCCACGGTTTGTCCCTGACTCAGGAAGGGGCAGGCCGTGCGGATTAGAGAGAGGTTCGAAAGTGGGTGGCTCCACTCTTTAGAGTGGTGTGTTCGGAACCACAGACAGGCTCTCCGGAGTTTGTCCGTGCGGTGTCTACAAGGTGACTTTATCGGGCTGAATGCCCGAGGACCGGGGTGCGGGCCAAACGCCCGCGCTCCGGGTGCTTGCGTCGTCCTAAGACACCACTCTAAAGAGTGGAGCCACCCACCTCATCCGCCGATTACGGCGAGCAGTGCTTTTGTTTTTTCGCGCACGAGATCGATGTTTCCACGCGACTCGATGTTGAGTCTCATGACGGGCTCGGTGTTGCTCGACCGGAGGTTGAACCGCCATTCGGGGAACTCGATACTCAGCCCGTCGGTGCGGTCGATCTGCCCGTCGCCGAACACTTTCTCCACCCTCTGGAGCGCAAGATGTGGTTCGGCGACCGAACAATTGATCTCTCCAGAGCACGGATAGCGCTCGATCATTCCCCCCACCAGATCGCTTAGAGACATGCCATTTTCGGACAGCAATTGAAGCACCAAAAGCAGAGGCACCATGCCGCTGTCGCAGTACCAGTAGTCGCGGAAATAGTGGTGTGCGCTCATCTCGCCGCCATAGACCGCGTCTTCCTTGCGCATCTTCTCTTTGATAAAGGCGTGGCCCGACTTGCACAGAACCGGGCGTCCACCGCCCTTTTTGACGATATCGAGGGTGTTCCAAACGAGGCGAGGATCGTAGACGATGGCCGATCCGGGGTGCCTCTTGAGCAGGGCCTCGGCGAGGAGGCCGACGACGTAATAGCCTTCGATGAATCGCCCCCCCCCGTCGAAGAGAAAGCAACGGTCGTAATCGCCGTCCCAGGCCACTCCGAGGTCGAATCCACCTTGGCCCAGAAGTTGTTCGGCGTCCTTACGGTTATCTGAAATGAGAGGGTTGGGGACTCCGTTGGGAAAACTGCCGTCGGGCTCGAACTGAAGTTCTTGCACTTTAATCGGGAGTTTTTCTGCAAGTTTTCGTACAGCGATTCCCGCAGTGCCGTTGCCCGCCTTTGCGAGGACTTTGAGCGGCTTTATGGATAGCGGATCTACCAACTTTAATAGATATAAGACATAAAGGTCGTATATGTCCAATACCTCACATGAACCACGCCCGCTCCGCTCCCATTTGGCTTCAAAAACGCGGTTTTCGATGCTGTGGAGGCCAGTGTCGCTACTGATCGGGCGGCTTTCGGAACGGACCATTTTCATTCCGTTGTCGCCAGCAGGGTTGTGGCTGGCGGTGATCATCACCCCCCCATCAAAGCCCATGCTGCCGACGGCGAAATACACCATCTCGGTGCCGACGAGTCCGATATCGGTCACGTCCACACCCGCGTCGTTGAAGCCTTTGGTCAGCGCTTCGCTCAGCGACAGGCCGGACAACCGGATGTCGTGCCCGACGACCACTTTTTTCGCGCCCGTTTCATCGGCATAAGCGCGACCGATGCGATAGGCGAGGTCTTCGTTGAGTTCCTCAGGCACCGCGCCGCGCACGTCGTAGGCTTTGAAACAGGCAAAGTGCTGGCCCATGCGCCTCAGACGTTACCAGAAGCCTCTCGCGGGTAGCCTGTAGCCTATGGCGAAGCACTTGATCGGGGCGCACATGCCCAGCGCGGGAGGGCTCGCAAAGACGGTGCGTAGTGGGGCGGCGATTGCGTGTACGGCCGTGCAGGTCTTCACGAGCAGCCCCCAGATGTGGAAGGCCAAAGACCCGACAGACGATCAGGTCGCCGAACTATCACTGGCCCTGGCGGAGACGGACATGGTCGGTCGGATCGTGTGCCACGACTCGTACCTCATCAACCTCGCCGCGCCCGGTGACGAGTTGCGCGAGAAGAGCATCAACGGTCTGGTAGGGGAACTCAATCGTTGTGCGCGCTACGGGATTCCGTATGTCGTCTCGCACATGGGCGCGCACGTCGGACAAGGGGAGGAGGTGGGACTGAAGAGGGTGGCTGAGGCGACCAAGCGTGTGCTCGCCGTGACGGATTCTTCGGTCACACTCTTAATGGAGACGACCGCCGGCCAAGGATCGTGTCTCAACTGGAGTTTCGAGCATTTGGCAACGGTTTTGAACCTGTTGAAGGGCCACAACCGGCTTGCCGTATGCCTCGATACGTGCCACATCTTCGCCGCCGGATATGACATCTCGACCAAGGCCGGGTATGCAAAAGTCTTTGAAGAGTTTGATAAAATTGTTGGGATAGACCGTATTAAGGTGATCCATTGCAACGACAGCAAGAACCCGCTTGGTAGCAGGAAGGACCGCCACGAACACCTCGGCGACGGTTGCATCGGCGCGACGGCGTTCAAGTGTCTTGTGAAGGACAAAAGGTTCTTTGACGTGCCCATATTGGTGGAAACTCCTGAGGCCGAGACCATGCACGAGACCAACGTCGGGAGGCTTTGGAAGTGGACGAAATAATGTTTGGGAGCCTAATGGTCTAGGGTCAGGGGTCGAGGTTCGAGGGACGGGGTGCGAGGTAGGGGGTGCGATGCACGAGGAAAGCGGGGTCGAGCCGGCGCACTCATTAAAAAAAACGCCGCCCTGGTAGAGAGAACAGCCCAGGACGGCACATCGTTTGTTTGAGTAGTTTCCTTTGCTCCCTGTGAAGTCGCAAAGTGATTGCGTCGTTGTCGCACTGGGTGTGTTCCACGATCCGGCTATAAAGGGCCAGGCAAGATTGAGGGAAGTCTTCGGATACTAGCGGCTACCGGGCCCCACCCCCTAACCCCCTCTCCCTGAAGCACGAACATCTTCAGGGAGAGGGGGGACTTCCGAACCTCAGCCCAACGCCTCTTCCGGAACTTGTGAGGGCTCGCCTTCCATGCGGGCGACGCAGGCGGCAATGGTCATGTCGCCGGTGACATTGAGGACAGTGCGCGACATATCAAGGATGCGATCGACTCCTAAAACGATCCCTATTGTTTCGACCGGGATGTTAAACCGCTGAATCACGCCTGCAATCATCGGCCATGACCCGCCCGGCACGCCAGCCGTTCCAATGCCGGCAATGATCGCGAGAACCATCACTTGCAACTGCGCCGAGAGATCGAGTTCGATCCCGATGAACTGCGCCAGGAAGAGGATCGTGATACCCTCGAAGAGCGCGGTCCCGTTCTGGTTCGCGGTCGCCCCCACCGTGAGTACGAACGAGGAAATTTTGCGCGGGAGCCCGACTTCCTCTTCCGCGACTTTCAAAGCCGTCGGCAAAGTCGCATTGCTGGAGGAGGTCGCGAACGCCGTCAGCATGACAGTCTTGATCTGCCTAAAAAACTCCAACGGATTCCTTTTCGCAATGAACTTCAAGATCAGGCTGTAAACGACGAACTGGTGAAACGCCAGCGCGGCCAGCACGATCAGCACATATTTTCCGAGAGTCGTCACAAGATCGAGGCCCAGCACCGCCCCCGTCTTGAAAACAAGGAAGAAAACACCAATCGGGGCGAGCATCATCGCCATGTCGATCACCTTTAGGCTAACTGCGAACAAACCTTCCAAAAACTTCTTGACGGGGAGTACTTTCTCTTCCTCGACGCTCGACATGGCGATGCCGAAAATGAGCGCAAAGAACATAAAGGGCAATAGGCCGCCGCTGAGCGCGCGATTGGCTTCGAGCAACGGGTTTTTCGGCACGACGCCCAAGACCGGTGGATCTACTGCGGCTACGGCCTCTTGGGCGCCTTTCTTCGTTGCCTCTTCCCTGTTGATCGAAGCCAGCAGCGCCGCGCGCTTTTCTTCGGGCAGACCTGCGCCGGGCTTCACCAAGTTCACGACTAAAAGCCCGAGGCACACGGCGAGCCCGCTCATCAAGACGGTCATCACCAGCGCACGAAATCCAATGCGACCCACCTTGGTCGCATCGCCGATCTCTGCGACCCCCACCGCAAGCGCCGAAAAGAGCAGCGGCACGACGATCATGAAGATCATCGTGAGAAAAATGCTGCCAACGTTGGTCGCGATGTTGTCGACGAACCACTTGAGTTGCTCCTTTTGGGATTCGGACGTCATGTTCGCCTGGGCGACGATTCCAAGGATTCCTCCCGCAAGCAACGAGTAGAGGATCTTGCTGTGGAGTTGCATCTTTTTGCGGACTGCGCCCATATTGCAGGAGAGTATGCCGGAATCGGCGACCTAATCGCTGGTGGACGAGTGGTCTATGCCTGAGTGAGGGGTTCGCGGCTCCAGTAGGCGTCTTTGCTCTTCGACGCGCCTTCAAAGGGCAGGAATCCGCCCCCCGTGAGCCGGTAAGGGCCGTATCCAAGTCCGTTCATAAACGCTTTCATCTCTGGGAAAGAGTATCCGTACCGTGCCATGTGGCGCAGATCGATCTCTGTGTGGACGATGTTTGCGCGGCCATCGCGGAGCGTGCTTTCAAATCCTCGCAGGGTCGGAAGTTCGAAACCTTCGACGTCCATCTTCACGAAGTCGATTTTCTCGATTTTTCTTTCCGCAACAAAATCGTCAAGGCGGACGATGGCGACTTCTCGTGAATCAATCCCGTTGTCACTCGCCGAGGAAATGTGGCTCTGCCCAATGTTCTTTTTATGGGTGACGAAACTCATTGTCGAGGCTTTGTCGCCCGTGCCGATAAAATTGAGGTCCAGGTTTGGCAGTTTGTTGCGCCTCTTGTTCTCTTCGAGGAAAGGTCGAAGGCTTGGGTTTGGCTCGAACGCATGGCACGTGCCTGTTGGGCCGATGCGACGCGCGATGAACAGGCCGTAAACGCCGACGTTCGCGCCCACGTCGAAGACTGTCATGCCTGGCCGCAGAAACTCTTTGAGCCACGCGAAGGCGATCGGGTCGCGATAGCCAGCGACGTAGGTCTGTCTCGCCGTGAAGTTGTTGACCGGGCTCCAAAGGTCGAGGTCGCCGTCATAGGTCACGTGGACGTCCGCCTTGAACGCGGTCGTCACGTACCAGCGCCATCGCCTCCGACGCCTTTTGGGGATGATGGACTCGATCAGATCCACGGGTTGGTTCTCGCGGCTCTCTCCGAGTGCGATGGTACCTTTCGATATCGGCTAAGGGAAGATTGACAAGGCGAAAGTTTGATCCGTAGCGTGGACTCTAAGTCCGCAGGCAGCGCGCGTCACCTTAGCCCTTGCACGACCAGGCGCGTGGCGGGAGTCCGGTTGAGCGTGTAGAAGTGGACTCCCGGAGCGCCGCCCGCTAACAGTCCTTTGCACTGCGCCAGCGCGTGCTCCACCCCCACCGCGAGCACGTCTTGATCGTCGCGGCACGTTTGCAAGCGCGCCACCAACGATGCAG
>CAYYZP010000163.1:0-2871 GCA_964476165.1 uncultured Fimbriimonadaceae bacterium | reverse complement strand
CTTGGCAATCTTCATCGAGGCCCCCGTGATCGACTTGTTGTCGACAGCGACGACCCTGACTAAATCTCGCAAAAACTATGCGGAAATACGCCGGTTCACCCTATTCCTTATGCTTTGGGTCGCAGCAGTACAAGCACTGTTCGCTTGCACGCCCGTTTATTGGACAGTAGTCGAGAACGTCATTGGCGCGCGCCACGACGTCGCAATGGCACTAAGGCCCGCCATGGTCGTCATGATTCCATGGGCGGCATTCGTCGGTTGGAGGCGCTTCCATCAGGGAGTGATGATCGGGCATGGCGCCACGAGGCCGATCGGCATTGGTACTGTCGTGCGCGTCGCGACATTGGTCGTGGTGGGGGTATCGCTTCTTCAGACGACAAGTCTCTCAGTTCTTGTTATAGTAGCATGGGCAATGGTCGCATCAGTATTTGCTGAAGCAGTGTTCGCCCACTTTGCCTGTATTCCAACAATTAAGAGAGACTTGTTAGAAGATGAGGAGCGCGCCGCGACTGGGACATCGCTCAAAGAACTCTTCGTTTTTCATTTTCCCTTGACTTTGGCGACGATGACACTGATTGCGACCATGCCGATGGCGACATGGGCGCTCGCTCATTCGCCGAACAGCATCTTGACGCTTGCGGCTTGGGGGCTTTCACAAGGGACCGTCTTCATGTTCCGGTCGATCACCTTTGCGCTGCCCGAGACTGTAATTTCGCTCTATAAGGATCTCGACTCCAGGTTCGCACTATCGAAGTTTTGTACGCTGACAGGTGTCGTGTGTTCGCTCGCGATACTCGCCATCTGCGTGACAGGAGTGGGTTACAGGTTTTTCGCGGGAACCCTGAATGCAAAACCTGAGATTGCAAAGATGGCGTCACTCGTTCTGATTTCAACCTTGCTCCTTCCATTTGTCACAGCCAAATCAGGAATGCTTCGCGGCATGTTGACCTTCTATCGGTTGACCCGTGCTAGGCTGGTCGCCATTGTGTTCGCCGTCCTGTCGATGGCGATTGTTCTGGGAGTTGGGGTCGCCAAAGAAATGGATGGAATCTGGCTTGTCGCTCTTGCAATTACAGTCCAGCACGTGGTCGAGTATGCGATTTTGGCGTATTATTGGCGCCAAAGCGAAAGCGAACTTGCTAACGATCCACGCTCCTATTTGCGTCTATAGAGCAAGCCACAATGAAAGACAGGTCAGCATTTACAATGATCGAACTGCTCGTCGTCGTCACGATCATTTCCATCCTGACGTCAATACTCCTTCCGGTCTTCCTCCAGGCAAAGGCCGCCGCCAAGCAGACGGTCTGCATCGCCCACACGCGACAGATCGGGCTTGCCCTTATCATGTACACCACAGACCACGACGACATGTGGGCGCCCGCATCGAGCGTTCTGCCACTTTCAGGGTTTTCACCGCAACAGACATGGATCGGCTACGACAACAACAACACGCCGCTCAATGGCGGCTTCACAGGCCGTGTCGACCAGCCTGCGCTCAACCCCCCCCGTCCCGGCGCGATCGACGCATACATCAACAACGAGCAGATCAAGGTCTGTCCAAATCAGCCAGGTGAGTGGCAACTCGCCGTCGCGTACAACTGGTTCAACCCGTCGTTTCCTTCAGCGTATTTCACAACGAACCCCGCCGCCCTAGGAAATGAATTTGGCCCAGGCGCCGCCCAAGTCATCGTGGACGCAAACGGCTATTCCGTCGCTATCGGCGTGAACGACAGTATGATCCAAGACCACGGCGACACTCTCGTCACTTGGGAGCACCACGCGCATGTTCCGCTCTGCAACTTTTTGCAGGGATACGACTGGGAAGAGTCGCCCCCGTTAAACATCGTGGCGCTCAAGGAGCACTTCAACTTCCTGCACCGAGACGGAACAGTCACCCAATGGGCCGACGGGCACACAAGCCGGATGGTCTTCGGGAGACTCAAGCGCCGCATGTTCTCCGTCCGCAAGGACATCTATTGATCGCCAATCGTCCGGGCGGGGTGGTTATTGGTCTATCGCGGCTTACACAATGGTTGTATGCAAAAGACCAGCCTCGACATGTGGGCCGAAATCGCCGCAAAAGGAATCGCCCCGTTGGTCGCAAGTACGAGCGATGCAGAGTCGATAGCGATGGCCGAAAAGTACGGCACGCACAACTATAAGCCGATCGCCGTCAACATCGTCCGTGGCGAGGGCGCACGCGTCTGGGACGGTTCAGGCAAAGAATACATCGACTGCGTCGGCGCATACTCCGCGGTCGCGCACGGCCACTTAAATCCGGCGGTCGTGAGGGCCCTCCGCGAGCAGTTGGAAAAAATCACGCTCACCAGCCGCGCCTACTACACCACCGAGGTCGCGCTCTTTCTCAAGGGTCTCGCCGAATACTGCGAAACGGACATGGTCTGCCCGATGAACACGGGAACAGAGGCCATCGAAACCTGCATTAAGTTGGCGCGGAAATGGGGCTACACCGTTAAGCGTGTTCCTGATGGAAAGGCGGAGATCATCGTGTGCGAGGAAAACTTCCACGGGCGCAGCACCACCATCGTCGGGTTCTCCTCCGAGTCGCAGTACAAACAAGACTTCGGTCCGTTCACGCCCGGTTTCTTCACAGTTCCGTTCGGTGACATTGAAGCGATTCGCAAGGCCATAACGCCGAACACGGTCGCGTTCCTCTGCGAGCCGATCCAGGCGGAGGGGGGCATTCTCATTCCGCCCGACGGATGGATGGCACTGGTGCGTCAGTTGTGCGATGAACAAAACGTGTTGCTCGTGTGGGACGAAGTCCAGACAGGCTTCTGCCGCACAGGCAAAAAGTTCGCATGGATGCACGAGGGCGCCAAGCCCGACCTCATGGGAGTCGGCAAGCCG
>CAYYZP010000162.1:0-3054 GCA_964476165.1 uncultured Fimbriimonadaceae bacterium | reverse complement strand
ACACAACCGCGCCTCGTCAAAAAGGCGCGGCGCGAGGACGCATGCCTTCTCTGTCGGACAAAAAAGGTGAACGAGGCTGGGCTTTGCGACACCTGCTACGCGCTCCTCGACGACAAAGAACTCAAAGCCGCCGAAAAATGGCTGAGCGGGGTCGGTCCGTAGATGAAAATCCTTCTCCTCATCGGACTGGTCGTCGCCGTCGCCATTTTGATCCGCGGGGCGTACTCTCGTGCCCGCAAAAAGAGCACCTTTCTTGCGCTGTGCGAATACTGGGTCTACATCGAAGGGAGCGAGATACCGGTCCAGCAGGCGCTCATGGACCGAATGATCAACGCAAACCCACACAACCGTCCTGGGAAGCCCTGCATCGGTGCGAGAGAGGGAATGCTGTTTACCGACATTCGCCTGAGTGTCGCTCTCGCAAAAAAATCTAAAAACCCTCTTGTGTTCCGGCCAGACCTTTTTCAAAGCGACCTCACGGTCGATAAGGAGATCATCGAGAGGCTCGCCCTGGCACAAAGCCTGATAAAGGTGCGCTACTGTAGCACCGTGCCGCTGACCGACACGCGGCACTTGCAGTTCGTTCCGCACATGGCGGACGCCATGGCCGACCTCGCACAGGGACTGCTCGTTTATGACGTCGTCTCTGAAAACATAGTGCGCCGTGAGGACTTTTTTGCCGCGCTTGGGTCGAACAACAACGCTGAACGAGCGGACGCACACATCCGCGCAGAGTGGGTGAACGATGTCGCCAGCGGTGTTTGCCACGCCATTACCAAAGGACTGCGGAAAATTGGATTGAGCGACCTCCGGTCAGACCCCGTCACGATCGACCAGCGCACGCTCGCTACCTCATTGACTCTCGAAGCCGCCAAAAAAGTCTTCGCTCAAAAATCGACGGAGGGCACGTTTGAAATCGAGGGGTTTGGAGACGTCTTCGAGATCGAACTTGGAAAGGTCGAAGAGGGGCACGTCAGGTTTTCAATCAAGCGCCGAGTTGTCGGGTCGATTACTTAAGGCTGAGCGCGCCCATAATGCCCGTCAAAATCTCTTTGCCTTCGTCTGCGAGTTCTAAGACCGGCCCGCGTGAGGGACCGACCTCGACCCCCATAGCAATCATTGCCGCGCGCGCGCTTCGTGCCAGCCCGCTGTGTCGCAAGAGCGACTCCATCGCTGGTCTGAACAGTTCGGCGCGCACCGTCATTCTTTCAATCTGATCCGCGCCGAACATGGCGAGCGGTGTCACCGTCCCGTCTTCGACGACGCACTCGTCGGGAGACGGAAGCGGCAGAATCGCGCTGTCAGCACCAACAGAGGAGGCCTGGTTCATTGGTAGCGCCGCTTCGTTTGCGTATTCTGCCCACGCGCCCGATGGATCGGCCCAATAACCTTGGATGTTTCCGTGTCTGGCGACAGAAGAAAGAAACGCCTTCACTTCGGGCAAAAACAAACTGCCGACGGGGGGGGGAGTAACAATAATGCCCCTTGCTCCGTGCCGCGCAGCGTGCTGACACAGGTCTACGGTGCCGGAAGTCGACAAAGAAGTGGCGTGGACCCAGACCGGCAGTCCGTGGCTTTCACGGATGACCCATTCAAGCGTCTGCTTGCGCTCCTGCGCAGGCATGAGAAAGCAATCGGCAGTCCCCGCATTGACCATGAAACCCGCCGCGCCATGCTCCTTGTGGAACTTGACGATGCGCGCGATGCGGATCTCACTGAGGGCCGCCAGATCGTCTGTGAAGGCCGAGACGAGCGGAACGATGATCTTGGTCGGGGCGTTCAATAGGCGTCTCCCAATCGTTTATTTCGGTCTGGATTCGGACTTTATCCAGGCTTGGTCACGGTGATTGTCACTGTCTTGGTATAGACACGGTCCCCGATCACGACGGTAAAGGTCAGGTCGTTCGCGCCCACAGCCTTAGAGGGCACGACCAGCCGCACGCCGATCTTTTCCCTGCCTCGTGGGTTGTAGATCAGCAGTTTTTGCGAAACGCCCTTCTCGACTTTCCAGCCGGTGGGGGAATTTGTAAAGAACTCGCCTTCGACGCGCCCTACGCCTGTCGAACAAACGGCAAGGCTTCCATTGATCGTCTGCGCCGCCTCGGAATACTCGATCGTCTCAGGCAATGCCACGTCGAACACGATCAGTTCGCTCACACGAAAACTCGTTCGCAAGAGCGTTTTGTTTCCCTTCGCATCGACGAGCGTGGAACGAAGCACTCGCCAGCCCTCCCGTGCATCAGGATCCACAGCGCTTCGATAATTGATGCGTGTCCGCTTTCTTTTATCGGTCGACGGAAAGGCGCGCGTTTCGAGCGAGACGACCGAGCGCGCGAATCCTTCTCCCCTGGTCTCGGCCGTGGAGAACATATCCCCCCCCGACACTTCGAACTCCATCGAAAGGCTGTCGTCCTTTGCGACTTCCCGCAATTTTGTCGAAGTCCTAAACGTTGAGGTCTCGGAAAGTCCTTCCGAAGCGTCCCAAGCCAACTGATAGTAATTGAGTTTTCGAGGAAGGAACGCCGGGCCGCCTGACGCGCTGTGCGAGAGGGCCTCCAATCCGACACCGATTCTATTCCCAACTCTTGCATTCTCCCATCCTTCTTTTTTGAGGACCACTTCGACGATCCAACGATCCCCTTGCGTGCCAAAGACCTGTGTTACGTCGTCCGCCGTCCGTTGTGCCCAACCCGGCCCCTCAAGGCGTGCGGCGTCCAACGTGCGCGCCGAGACCGAGCCTTCGCCCCATGAGAAACTAAACCGCAACTCGATATTGTCTGCGCCGACAAGCCAGCCGTCGCCGTTTCGGTCGATCGACACGACGATGTCCTCACCCATATCCGCCGAACCTGCGCAGTACATTGTCCCTGGCTCCCACTGCAGATAGCCTTTCGCTCCGCCATTGGAGGGCATGGACAGCCACTCTTCCTCGAACAGGACGCCGTCCATGATCGGAGTCAGGGCAAGGAGCGGGCGGAAAGGGCTGTCCTGCAACGTCGAGAGGGCAAGCGCACAAACGATTGTCATTGCCTAAAAGACTACTAGTTCGCTTTG
>CAYYZP010000161.1:0-2868 GCA_964476165.1 uncultured Fimbriimonadaceae bacterium | reverse complement strand
CTGCTCGCCTTCATCGAACATGGATTGTTGCCCAGGCGCCCCGGCGACGAGGACGCTGAACGGTTTTTTCCCGACCCACTTGACCAGAGCGTCGTATCCGATCGCACTTTCCGATAGTTTTGCGCCGACCTCTTCCACGATCTCTTCAACGACTGCCCTGTCTGCGCCTTCGAGGTACGGCCCCAACACGACATCTAGGCGCTTGGCCTGTGACTTGAACTCCAGACCCGTCAAAACGGAGCGCACGTGCTCGATGTCGTCTGCGGTGATCGTGTAAGGCGTGAAATCAAACTTGACGGGCGCATCGCGGTCGATGGTGGCCAGCCATTTCGAGAGTTTCATCTTGTCGATGTTCGGCTCGATCTTTTTTCGGAACTTCGGCTCGACTTCTTCGATCTTCTCTATGATGGTCTCGACGTGCCCAAACCTTTTGATAAGTTCGGTCGCCGTCTTTTCCCCCACCCCAGGCACTCCTGGAATGTTGTCGCTACTGTCACCCGCCATCGCCTTGTAATCGACGACGTGCTCGGGCCCAAACCCATACCGCGCAACCACCTCCGACGGCGTGTACGTTTTGGGGGGGGCACCGAAGTTTTGCGGAGTCATGACGCTCACGGCTTCATCGACGAGTTGAAGCGCGTCAAGGTCTCCGGTTACGATCGTCGTGTGATAACCGTTTTCCTCGGCGATGCGCGAGACCGTTCCGACAATGTCGTCGGCTTCGTATCCCGTCACTTCCAGGACAGGAATACGGAATGCAGATATCAGTTCCCGGGAGCCCTCCAACTGCTCGATCAGTTCCTGTGGTGTGTCTCTGCGCGTGCCTTTGTACTCAGGGAACTCGGCGTGCCGAAACGTCTTTCCGGGCGCGTCCAAAGCCACCAATATCGCGTCCGGTTTGATCTCCGTGAAGAGCGCGAACATCATGCTCGTAAAGCCGAACAAGGCGTTCGTCGGCCTTCCTCCGCTGGTGCTGAGATACCGGGTCCCATAGAACGCCCTGAACAGCAGGCTGTACCCGTCGATGATCACGAGACGCTTTGGGCTCACATCGCGACGATACCCGTATGACCCGTGCGGCCTGATAAGCCAGCCCGCCCGACAAAATGCCGGGTATGATAGGGGCGTTCTTATACATTTTGGTCGGGGTTTGCTCACGACCAGGCCCCACCCAATTGAGGGAAACTATGGTTTACCGGCCGCTTAGGTACGAGCAGATGATGAAGGCCGCAGAGGGCCTCGATGTGAGAGCCCGACGCATGTTCGACGGCATGGCGATCTACTCAGGTGAGAAGATGTTCGCCTACCTTGTCGGCGAGGACATAGGACTCAAACTTTCCCCCCGCGACCGTAAGAAGGCACTGGGCATGACCGGCGCTGAGGTCTTGAAGGCTAGCCCGACTGCCGAACCCATGAAGGAGTACGTCCGGATGCCACAGGATATTCTTGACAACTACGAGCAGTTCGTGGCGTGGGTCGAAAAGAGCGCGAATTATGCTACCGGAGCCGTCCACTGATTTTTGAACAGTTCCGGCCCTGGAGTCGTCAAACAAGTGGATTCGCCGCAACGTCGCGGTACCAAAGAGTCCGAGAAATCATTAGAGGGCCCGGCAACGGGCCCTTAATAGTTTGAAATGATGGCGGAGCTGATCTCGAAGATAGGGGTCCTTACAAGCGGCGGCGACGCGCCGGGCATGAACGCCGCAATCCGGGCCGTGGTCAGATCGGGCATTGCGAAGGGGGTCGAGGTCTTCGGTTTCTATCACGGGTTCCAGGGAATGATCGGCGGTGAGTATCGCCCCATGGATTCCCAAAGCGTTGGAGGCATCCTGAGCCAAGGCGGAACCGTTCTCCACACCGCGCGCTCGATGGAGTTCAAGACCGCGACGGGCCGCAAACAGGCGCACCAACACGTCGTCGAGAGCGGCGTCCAGGGCCTCATTGTCATCGGGGGCGACGGCAGTCTTGCTGGCGCACAGGTCTTCGCTGAAGAGCACCGCGTCCCCGTCGTCGGCATACCGGCCACGATCGACAACGACATTCCTGGCACTGAGTTCTCAATTGGTTTTGATACGGCGGTCAATACAGGCGTCGAGGCCATCGACAAGATCCGTGACACCGCCTATTCGCACGAGCGCGTTTTCGTAATCGAAGTGATGGGGCGCAACAATGGTTTCATCGCACTTGAAGTCGCGCTGAGTTGCGGGGCAGAAGCGTGCCTTATTCCTGAGATTCCGTACAGGCTCGAACTCGTGTGCGACAGACTGCGCGACATGAGGCGCAAAGGGAAGCGCAGTTCCATCATCGTTGTCGCCGAAGGCGCCGCGAAAGCCGAAGACGTCCAAAAGTTTATCGCCGACCACACTGGGTTCGAAGTGCGCTACACGGTTCTCGGGCACATGCAAAGGGGGGGGAGACCGACTGCGTTCGACCGCATGCTCGCGCTCCGGCTCGGCGTCGCTGCCACGGAAAGGCTGGTCGCGGGCTACAGTGGTGAAATGGTCGGCATGGACGCAGGGAAGATCGTCTCCCACCCGCTTGGATACGTCCTCGGTACGGAGCGGACCATCGAACCAGAAAAACTGCGACTCGTCGATGTCATGGCCCAATGATCCTCAGTGTTACTCTCAATCCAAGCGTCGACTTCACCGTCTATGTGGACGGCCTGAAGCCTAACGACACGAACCGCATCCTCAAAGTCGAGACTGACGCGGGAGGCAAAGGTGTCAACCTCTCGCGCATCGTCTCTGTGCTCGGCGAGAAGGCGGTCGCCACAGGATTTCTTGGTGGAGACAACGGCAAGTTCGTGCGGCTCGTGCTAGATAGACAGGGTGTCGATCACAAGTTCGTCGATGTCGCGGAAGAGAC
>CAYYZP010000160.1:0-3753 GCA_964476165.1 uncultured Fimbriimonadaceae bacterium | reverse complement strand
TGGGCTTGGTCTTGATCTCGTGCCACGGCCCCACTTGCGGGATCAGGGTCACATGGACAAAAAGCGTGTTCTCCTTACCGAGTTCTTTGCGCAGTTGCCGTATCGCCTCCAAAAAAGGCAAACTCTCGATGTCCCCCACCGTGCCCCCGATCTCCACCAGGACAACGTCCGCCTCTTGTTGCTGACCAGCGTCCACGATCAAACGCTTGATCTCGTTGGTGACGTGCGGAATCACTTGCACCGTCGCGCCCAAATAGTCGCCGCGCCGCTCGGCCTCGATCACGTTGCGATACACTTTTCCTGTAGTGATCGAAGACGCCGAAGAGCACGACACGTCCAAAAACCGCTCGTAGTGCCCCAGGTCGAGGTCGGTCTCGGTTCCGTCGTCGGTCACGAAGACTTCGCCGTGCTGGAACGGGTTCATCGTCCCCGCGTCGACGTTGATATAGGGGTCGAGTTTTACCGGAGCGACGGTGTATCCCCGGTTGCGGAGCATTCGGCCCAGGCTCGCGCTGGCGATACCCTTCCCGATGCTGCTCACCACCCCGCCTGTTACAAAAATGTACTTGGTCATCGCGTCCGCCCAGACCCAACCAGGCTCCGCACGCGCCAAGAAGCGCGGAACGACCATGGGGTCTTACGGATTATACGAGATGTGGCCCCTGAATGGAGGGGCCATTTATGGGGAAATCGAACAATATCCTACCTCGTGCCCCGTGATTCGTGATTCTACATCGGCGACCTAATGATCTCGACCTCGTGAAACCCTGTCAACGACCGTGCTACCAGCCGCTTGGGCTCGTGTTGCAATTCGGCAGAAAAGGTCGGCGTTTCAATGGCCGAGCTAGACGGAGCAATGAACGCGGTGATGTCCGACACAACGGGAGTTACGTTTCCAAAGTCGTCCGGATCATAAATCCACAAATCGAACAGGCACGACTTCGCCGGACCTACGACGAGCATGCTGGCGTCCACTTGGATCAGTAGTTTTTCGCATGGAAGAACTATTTCCTTCGGCTCCACAGCAAACCGCACACAGGAAAATTGCCCTAACAAGAAGAGCGCGAATGAAGACTTGGTCTCGTCACCAGACTGAAGTGTACCGACCATGCGACTCGTCGATGGCTCAATCGCATCGACTCCACTTAGGTCGATTGTTGAAATTGGAGTCCCATCAAACTTATAAACTCCCGCAGACTGCTTTCCGAGAAATGAAAACGGTTCTAAAGAATTGTTCGTGATCCAGAATTCAAACTCCCCCCCCGTGACACGAATGCCTGTTGCGATGGATTGGTACATTCGGGCGATCTCGTAGAACGCGGGCTTCATGCGGCCAAACGAGTCGACGACTGACCAACTTTGCACGGGCCAGCAGTCGTTCAATTGCCAGATCAGTGTTCCCCGGCAAAAATCAGACCGCAAAAAATGCTCGATCCCGTGCCTCAGCGCGTCGCGCTGGTTGAGTTGCGAATAGTAAACGAGATCCTCGAGCGTCTCGATCTTCGGATAGTGCATCTCGATGAACGAAATGTATTTGTCATAGCCCTTCAGCGTTTTATCGTGCCATTTGACCGCCTCCGAATCGAACTTCCAATCCTCGGGTGCAAGAGTCTTCGACCACGTGTAGACAGAAGGAGACGAAGCAAACCCGAACTCGCTGCAGAACCGGCTCGTGCTCTCTTCATAGTGCTTCCAGTCGCCTTTGCCGTGCCACACCTCCCAATAGTGCGAGTCCCCCACCCCGTCCATGTTGCTGTCCTTGCCCTCGACTTTTCCGCTCGGGCTCCCGCTAACGTAGGGCCGATCCGGATCCTCTGAGCGCAGCACACGCGGCAGCAACTCATCGTAGATCTTCTCACCATAAAACCTTCCAGGCGACTTGGCCCCCCCCCAGCGTTGCTCGTGCATCGGCTGGTTCTCGTTGTTGCCGCACCAGAGCACGAGCGACGGATGGTTTCGCAATCGCTTTATGTTTGCTCTCGCCTCCTTCTCCACACTCGCCAATGTAGCCTCGTCCTCAGGATAGTACGCGCACGCAAACGGAAAGTCCTGCCACACCATGATTCCATCGCGATCCATCATTTCATAGAAAGTCTTCGATTCATACAACCCCCCACCCCACACTCGCACCATGTTGCAACCCATGAACAAACCGACACTGCGTCCGCTGTGTCCATATCCTGGTCGAGCGAGACTAGGAAACGAGTGGCTAGGAATCCAGTTTGCGCCGCGACAAAAAACCCGCCTTCCATTGACGACGAACTCGAACGATTCCCCCCACTTGTCCGGCTCGCGAAGAAGTTCGACAGTTCTTAGACCAAAAGCGAACTCCATTTGCTGATTTGAATGCTGTAATCCACACTGATACCGATGTGGTCGTCCCCCCTCCCCATGCGGCCACCAAAGTTGTGGATTCTCAATTGAAACAAGCAATGTCCCGTCTGCTCGCGATTCAGCATTCACCCCAGAATCTCGACAGAAAAACACAGGACGATCAACGTTCTCCCCCTCCCAACTCACCTCCACCTCCCAATTGCCATCAACATATCGTGGGCGAGCCCAAACATCTGTGATTCGCGATTCGTACTCCAACAGCACCACAGGCTTCCACACTCCGCACGAGACCAACCGCGGACCCCAGTCCCAACCAAACATGTACTGCGCCTTGCGGACGAACGAGCGATCGTAAAAAGTAAAGACAGACGGATCAATGCCTTCTTGCGCAAGATATCGGGCCTTGCGCTCTTCAGCGATCCACACTGCAGACGAAAACTCGATCAACAGTTCGTTCTCCCCCACCCGTAGTACCTCCGCCACGTCCACTTCGAAAGGCAGGAACATGTTGTCGGATTCGGCAATCGTATCCCCGTTCAAGAAAATCGAACAAACCGTGTCCAACCCCTCAAAACGCAGCACCTTGCGCGGCATCCCTACCGCCGGAGCCCAAGAAAAACGGCACCGATAGAACCAGTCCTCCTGGTCCACCCATTGGCACTCCCGCTCGTTCATCCGATAGAACGGATCCTCGATCAACCGGTGCCGGATTAAATCGTCGTGGACGTGCCCCGGCACCCGCGCCTGCATCCAGGTGTCCCCTCTCCCTTTGGGGAGGGACAAGGAGGGGCTACTCCGACGAAACTCCCACCCAGTCGCCAAAAACGTCTCGACCATTGACGACAAATCATATCCGTTTCGGTCCATCATTGAAAGAGATGCTCATCGCCGTGCTTGTCCTCGCGCAGAGAACGCCCGCATTCATGCCGCCTGTTCCGGTCCTGGTCGGTGGGAACGAGATAGCCGTCCCCGGCGGTCACGCGGCTCCGGCTGTGTTCGATTTCGACGGCGACGGCAAACAGGACCTGCTCGTCGGCCAGTTTGAAAACGGGCTCCTCAGCCTCTACCGGAACACGGGCATCAAAGAAATTCCCATCTTCAACAAGAAGACTGCAGTCAACGCAAACAACGCACACATGTCCGTCGAGGCGTCCTGCTGCATCGGATTTACCCCCACCGTCGTCGACCTCGATCAAGACGGCACGATGGACATCGTCTCTGGCTCTTACTCCAAAGGTGTCGCCTTTTTTCGCGGGCTTGGCAAAGGAAAGTATGTCAGCCCGGCAACACTCTTCAGCCAAGCGTCGATGCCTCTGCACCTCGCACTCGCGCCGTGTTTCGCTGACTTCGATGGCGACGGTGACCAGGACTTGTTTGTTGGTTCCCTCGCAGGATCAGTATTTCTCGCAATGAACGAGT
>CAYYZP010000159.1:0-6220 GCA_964476165.1 uncultured Fimbriimonadaceae bacterium | reverse complement strand
CGGTGGGGGCGCCGCCGAGCGCGCTTGGGCACTGATCAAAGGCTCGCACAAGGTCAAGGGCGTCAAAGTTATCGAGACCCTTTGTCCCGGCCAAGCCACCGCGATCGCCCGCGAGGCGGCAAGGGAAGGCGCGGACCGCGTGGTCGCAATCGGTGGCGACGGTACCCTGAACGAAGTGATGAACGGCCTCGTCGGCACCCAGACGGCGCTCGCCGTCGTGCCAGCGGGGACAGGAAACGACTGGGTGCGCACGGTGGGGGTACCCAAGATGGCTTACGACGCGTGGAACGTCGCCATGAACGGCCGCATCCTCACGAGCGACGTGGGAATTGCCGTCGGCCACCGTCACTTTCTCAACGTCGCGGGCGTCGGGTTCGACGCCGAGGTCGCGCGCAACATCGCCGACATGAAGGGGCTATGGAACCGTGTCCCCCCCACCGAGCGCTACATCGCCTGCGCACTGAAAACCCTTGTGAAATACTCGGGCGCGCATGCAGAGATCGAAATTGATGGCGAAAAGTTTTCGATCGACCGCATGTTCCTCATGGCGGTGGCCGTCGCGCAGTTTTATGGGAGCGGGATGCGCGTCGCGCCCGACGCAAAGTTCGACGACGGCCAGTTCGACCTTGTGTGGGGTTCTGGCATCAAAAAATACGAAGTCATTGGCCTGTTGTCGCGTATTTTTAGAGGCACCCACATCGGACACAAGAAAGTCACGACTCGCCGTTGCACCAAAGTCACACTGCAGTCTGATCCTCCCCTCTGGTTTCACCTGGACGGTGACGTCGTCGGTCAGTTGCCGGTGACCTTTAGGATCGTGCCCAAGGCGCTTAAGATCGTGGTGCCCTAGTTCCGGGCTTTGAAACTGGAATTTTGGCGAGCCACTCCGGCACTTCATCTGCCGCCCAGGATTCTGCTTCCACCTTGTACGAGGCGAAAAACGGGCAACCGAATTCGAGAGGTTCCTGTGCCCGATCGATCAAAGCGCCTACCCCCACCACAGTTCCACCAATGCCGCGTACCACTCCCACCGACTCCTGCACCGAAAGCCCCGTCGTCAACACGTCGTCCACGACCAACACCTTCGCACCGTCATGAATAGACTGGCCGCGCCGCAGAGACTTCTTGCCGTCCTCACTTTCAATGTAGATCGCAGGTAGTCCCATCTGTCGCGCGACCTCGAAAGCGATGATGATTCCCCCGGTCGTCGGCCCTGCCACAAACCCAACTCCAGCACCACGAAAATGAACAGCGATCTCCGAACAAAGCGCGGACAAAACATGCGGCAATCCCAGCACGCGGAACTTTTCAAAGTACACGTCGCTGTGTCGCCCCGAAGTCAAGAGAAAGTGTCCATGCAAGACAGCGCCGCTCTCCTCGAGCAAACGCCCGAGGTCAACCGAGGACTTTGAAGGGTGCGAGTTCTCTGACAAATCGGTTGTCCTCATCCACCTGGATCATGACAGGTTCGACCGGCTCGTCCGTCAGCGCAAAAGCCGCAATGGCCACCCGGTCTCCAGGCTTGAAAAAATGCGCCGCGCCACCGTTCATTCCCACCACCCTGCTCTGCCCTGAAAACGCGTAGGTCACGATCCGCGAAGTCGTATTCACCGCCCAAACGTGGACCATTTCGCCGTCCTCAATCCCAACTCGGCGCAATAGCGAACCGTCCACCTCGATGCTCCCCACATAGTCGGGGTTGGCATAGGTGACGGTGGCCTGGTGGATCTTTGCCTTAAGGACTTGGTTCAGTCGCATCTTGTGTTTGTCCCTGCCTTTCTTTACGTCGGGAGGCGGCGGACAGGAGCCCTCCCAGGGTCATAATACCGACGCCGAGCCACACGAACAGGGTCAAAGGTTTGAAATACACCTCGAGCGGATAAGCGGGATCAACGTATTCAATCTGGATTGTGGCGGCTTTGGTGTCGGGGTCGATCTTGATAAGTTTGAGTTTGTAATCCTGTCCAATACGGGCTTCAATGGGGACGATGCCACGATCCTTGGAAATCAAGATCGCCGGCTCGACCTTTTGAGAGCCTTCCGCACTGACGACCGTCATATTGGCGATTAGGACCGAGTCCTCGACCCCCATCGTCCCGACCGTTCGATAGCCGTGATAGAGGAGCATCATGTTCTTATAGGCGCGCCCCTCGGGTTTAGCAGGATCGGCGCTGAGCGGAATCTCGGTAGCTCCCGTTGCCTCGAAGACCGGCTGGAAGATCGTGAAATAGTAGTCGACGAGCCCGAGCCGCTGGATGTGCGGCCAAACCATCGGCGCAGGTTCGTCGCCGTTCCCAGGAATGAAATAGAGGCCGGGCGTTGCGACAAACGAACCTTGCTTGCTCTTCGCCTCGACCTTGATCTTGTTGTGGCGGTCGCTGAACTGGCTGGTCAGGCCTTTCTCTGTCAGGTCGTATCCAAACGCGCTCGCAGTCTCTTTCTTGTGGACGACGACCTGTACTTTTTGCTCAAATCCCCTCGAGAAAATAAGACCGAACATGGTCATTGCAAGACCAAAATGTGCGAGCATCGCCCACACGGAAGACTTTGCGCGCTTCAACGATTCCATCATCCGCCAAAACGACGACACTGCGACGAATAAGCAAAGTCCCACAAGAAACAACACCCACGAAACCTTGTAGAGGTTTTGGTCAAAGAGCGCGACTTTGATCACTTCGTCCTTTGTTGGAGCGACGAATCCAGGCGACTTCATCCAGAGAAGGATGCATCCGATGAGACCAATCGTGATCGCGAGACTATTGATCAGCCGCCCGAACAATTCACTGACGTTTAGCCCTTTCCATCCGACATATGGCGCCACAGCCATAAAGATCATGAACGGCACAAACGCCCACACGAGCAAATTGTGGTACAGCCATTCCTCGACGACCCTCGGCTTGCTCCCAGAAAGGCTGACGAGCCACGGAAAACTCATGCCGAACGCTGTGATCGTCGCGAAAGCGAAAAAGAGCCCGATACCAACGCCGTAAAACTGCTCTCTGTTCATTGGCAGTGCAGGGGAGAGGGGGGCAAGCGGCGCAATGTGCCTTCGATTCAACAATAGAACCGTTAAAAACGAACTTATGGCGGCTATCGAAAGGGCGATTAGGAACCATAGTGCGGTGCTGTCCATCTCAGCGAAACTGTGGACGCTCGTGTCGCCCAAAAACCCCGAGCGGGTCAAAAACGTCCCATAGCAAAACAACAAAAATGGAAGCCCCGCGAACAACGCGTTTGCCAGGAACCATTTTTTGCGAGCCTTCTGAACGAACATCCCGTGGACGAATGCCACGACGATGCACCACGGAACAAAACTCGTGTTCTCGACCGGATCCCAGGCCCAGAACCCCCCCCAGCCTAAAGTCTCATACGCCCAAAACCCGCCCATCGACAAGCCTAATCCAAGGATCGCCAGGCAAAAGATAGCCCACGGCCGAACCAATGGAATCCACGCCACCAAGTCTTCTTTGGCCAAAGCAGAAAGCGAATAGGCGAACAACACGCTCAGCGTTCCAAAACCCAAAAAGATCGTCGGCGGATGGATGACCACCCAATAGTTGAGCAACGAAGGCGCCATTCCCAGTCCATCGAATGGCACCAACTGCTGTCCCCCCACTAAAGGCAAAAGAGTAAACGGGGTCTCAAACGTCAAGATCGCTGCAATACCCGCAAGCAGCAACGAATAGACAACCGTAAACCAGCGACGGTAGGAGCCCGCTCCGCGCCCAGCGAGCAATCCGACGATCGAAGCCATCAATCCCCAAAGCAAGAACGAACCCTCTTGCCCGGACCACACGCCCGCAACAAGATACTGAATCTCGTGGTCCAAAGCAGAATGTTCAAAGACGTACAAGAATTGGAACTGGTGCGTCAAGAACAAAGCCGCCAGACTCCCGAACGCGCCTACAAATCCAAACGCGCCAAAAAAGAACAGACGATAAGCGGGACGTTCTTTACCAAAGAACAAAAGGACCGCCGCTAAGACGAGCAGAACAATGGAAGCGACAAGAAACGATCTACCGGCGAGGCCAACGAAATGCGACCATGACGGTGCAATTGCTGGCGCAGTGTTCACGCCTTGGGTTGTTCCTCGGACTCATACTTGGAAGGGCACTTGAGCAGAAGTTTGTGTGCGGCAAAAACCTTGCCTTCCATGCCACCGATCGCGACGACCTGCGTCGCATCGCCCATGTTCGCAGGTGGGGGGCCGCTGTACACGACGGTCACGATCTGCCCTTCTTCGTCAGTCAGATCAAAGGTGACCTTCGCGGCGGCCGCCGCGATCGCCAAGGAATCTTTGTTGATGTCGCCCTTCAGGTGCAAGTTGTCGCCCGGCCGAGTTTTCGCTTCGGCGACAGTGACATAGGGGCTCGCATTGCTGACGAAGGCGAACACAAGAGCCGACAAACCGGCCACTGAGAACACGATGGTTGCAATCGTACCTACCTTCATAACACCTGCATTTTACGCCGCCCGCAACGGCCATTCGGGACAGAAAGGGAACATTTCCCGCGTGAGCCTTGTTGTATTGCGGGAAGGCCGAATAGGATAGAATCGAACGGCCCTGAGGATTTAATAAGAATGAGCCTAAATCGCGCGCTTTTGACCCTTGTTGCGGTCACCGTCTTGACGCCATTGGCACATAGCCAACGGGCGACGCCAGAGCAAATGCAGGGCCTTCCCGATAGGCCGGACTACTACACGATCCACTTGAACTCCAACCTAGGGAGTTTTAAGATGTACGGCGAAGGCGCGGTCACGGTCAACTTTACGGGCACGATCCTTGTCAGTCAACTCCAAGGAAACGTCTCTTATACGGGCACGGTCAAAGAGGAATACGAGGGCCTCGGTCGCCAGATATTCCACGGAAAGGGTCAGATCAAAGTGACCGGAAAGTGGCGTGCCATCCAATGGTTTGGCAGCGACATGGACGCCGTTTGGTATGGGGGGGGATTCATGAGGATAATGGGCGAGTTCGACAGGGACCTCAAGACGGGCCTGTACTGGTACGAAGATGCTGAGGACAAAAAGCCGTGGCAGACGTTTTTGTTCGAGGTCTATCTGCCCGAGCTCCGTAGGAATGTTGCCCCTGGCGTCGCACAAAAGCGTGGTGGGCGCGGATAACGCAGATTGCTCGAAAACACGTTCTGCCATGTTCCCGGTGTAGGTCCGCTTTCTGAGCGGTCTTTGTGGGAACAGGGGTGTACGAGTTGGCAGTCTTATCTTTCCGCGCCGCAGGACTACTCAATTGGAAGCGTCGCGCGCAACCAGTTCGACAAGTTCGTCAAACGGTCGGTCAAAGGTCTAGCGTCCCACGATTACAACTTTTTTGCCCGAACCTTAGGGTCGAAAGAGGCATGGAGGGCATGGCCGGAGTTCCGGTCGTCTTGCGTCTATCTGGACATCGAGACCGACGGCGGGCAGAGCGGCAGTTCGATCACGACCATCGGCCTTTATGACGGCGCCGACTTTACGTGCCTTATTAATGGGAGGGACCTTGACGCTTTTCCTTCCGTCATCGCGCCGTATGGGATGATCGTGACATTTTTCGGGACGGGGTTCGACGTTCCAATGCTCAAGCGGGCGTTTCCCGAGGTTCGGTTCGATAAGATCCACCTGGATTTGTGCCACACGCTCAAGCGCGTCGGATATAGGGGGGGGCTCAAGAGCATCGAGCGACAACTCGGCATCGCTCGTGGGTCGGACACCAGCGGTCTCTCGGGATTCGATGCAATCAGACTGTGGAACGAGTACCTGGAAGGCTCCGATCGGTCTTTGAGCACGCTGATCGAATACAACCGCGAGGACGTCGTCAATCTCGAAACCCTCGCCAAGATCGCGTACGACAAACTGCGCGAAGAAACCACCCTCGGCACCGACCTCGCTGTCCCCCCCCTTACAGTGTGACTTTCTACTCCCCTCTGGGGAAGAAGGCTAGGATGAGGGGCCCAACAATGGAAGTCCTTTCCACTGCCATGTTTGGAATTAGGACTCAGGCGGACAGAATCCCATCAAGTTCGTGGTCAAGCCGGGAGACACCACTCTAAGAGTGAAGCCACCCATGATTCATCATTCGTGGCACAACGCGGCTCGCGGGGATGCTCGTCCTCCCATTTCCGTGTGCCCGCACAAGCGCTCAGTCGAGCGTTTTAGAAAATTTAGACAACACCTGCATTGCGAACGACACCTGCTCATCGCCCACGTCGTTGTGGGTGACGAA
>CAYYZP010000158.1:0-2339 GCA_964476165.1 uncultured Fimbriimonadaceae bacterium | reverse complement strand
CGTTGTGGCAACGACGGCGCCTGCGGCGCCATCGAGCCTTACCGGGACGAAACCGACTGCAACAAGCATTCGCCTGGCTTGGATCGACAACGCGAACAACGAGACTGGATTCACTGTCGAGAGACAGAAGCGTTCGTCTACAGGCGTTTGGGGATCGACCACGAACTTCAACTTAGCCGCTAACACGACCGTCTTTACGCAGTCCCCTGGCACGGGCACGTTCCGGTACCGCGTGAGGGCGTACAACACCGTTGGTCCATCTGCATGGACCAACTATATAAACTTCCAGGTGTAATACGACCTGTTCATTGCGGGCCTCCGGAGACTTGTCTCAGGAGGCCTGCAGATTTTAATGGGTCGGCTCTTGGAACGAAAGCACTTCGACCTCTTGATCCCAACCCTTCGGCTGGATGCTCGTTCGTACAAACCGACCATTGAGGTCGCCAAGTTGGTCTTGGAACTCGACGGAAACTGCTAACCTTGTCCCCAGCGACTTCCCCGCTTGCTCCAATCGGGCCGCCATGTTGACAGCAGAGCCGTACACTGTCATCTGCTTGCGCTCCTTGTTCCCGACGAGCGCCAGATTGACGTCCCCCACCGCCATACCGATGCGGACGTCCCACGGTTCTGAGTCCCCAGCCATGCGATTGAGTTCGTCCACCGAACCAAGGATGTTTATCGCCGCTTCTATGGCCCTGCTGTGGAAGGTGCCCCTAGCGTCGGACGAGTGGAACATGGCCATGACAGCATCGCCCATAAAATTGAGCACTGTTCCCCCCTGCTGATTGATGTGCTCAATGACGGGCTCGAAAATTCGATTGAGCCCGCCGACGACGACTTGGGAAGACAGCCGGTTCGTCTTTTCTGAGAACCCTGCCACGTCCAAAAAAAGCAGCACGGCTGTGAAGGATTCGATCGTTCCAACACCGGCGTTGCGCTTAGACTCCAAAACGGCTACGAACTCGTCTGAGACCATCTGACCCCACTGGCTGCGCGCCCACAGGCGCTCATGCTTTTCCTCGATCGCTTTGACTGCGAAAACGCACAGCGGCGATATGAGCAAGAACGACATTAATGGCGAAACCACCGGAAAGACAAAATTGAAACCGGAAAACGTCCATTGCGCGCTTGCCGACCAGGCTATTCCCAAGAGAACGGCGACTAAGACGTATCTGCCGATTGAAATCCTGTGAGCGATGAACCCCGATGCCAATCCCAAAAGTCCGCACCCGATAATAGTCAGGACAAGAGGGGTCAGCGTCAGTTCGCGCCCGGACAAGATCGTCTCGATTGCCTCGGCGTGGATCATGACTCCGGACTCGCCTTCGAGAAAGGGCGTGTTGATGCGGTCCTGAGAAAGGGAGTACGTCTCGCCGATCAGTACGATTGCATCTTCGAACATTTTTGGATCTAAGTCGATTTTTGGATCAAAGTCGATTGCTTTTTCGAAGATTTTAAGATTCTCGTCGACGGAATAGTACAATTTGGTCGCTGATATGACTACTGGCTCGCTTCCCGTAAAGTTAATGTCAATCGGATCGTGTCTCGAAAGGTCCTTTCTTGCAAGTCCGTGGGCAAAGCACAACTTCTCCGGAGTAAACCCTCCGTCCCAACGAGGAAGTTTACGGATCGTGCTACGGTCTGACTGCAAGGTTGTAATGCTCAAATACTGTTCGTCTGCGAACTTCAAATGATTAGTTTCTGACTCCGTTTCTGGATCTGACTGCTTGACCTCTGCACTTGATTCTGGGTTCGTTCCCAAAAAGACAGTTCCCTTCGAGTTCCTCACTTCATCGAACAGTTCGCTGTTCGGCGCCTCAGCAATGCCCCGCGCCTCTAAGTACTTGTCAGCGTCTACTAATACGATCATGTCTAATCCTACGAATTTCGCGCCATTCGCTCTCGCTATAGAGCACAACTGCGCGATTTGAGATGACCAAAACGCTTTGGGAATGTCCTGCCATGTCTCGTCTGCCGTGGCATCATCGATTGCAACGACTATCACTTTGTTCTTGAACTCGACGGGCCCGCGAACGTGGAAGCGCGCGTCGATAGACGAATTCTCAAGGGCCGTCATCGACGGAAAAAGCGGCAGCGCTGCTGCGAAAAGGCTCACAAAAAGGAGCAAGAACACATGGCTCGATCTCATCGACCACCCATGAGTACGAAGCCGGCCCAGTTGCGGGGGTGGCGGGTCTTGGGGTCTTGCAGTAGCGAGAGTTGGGCTTTGCGGAGCGCGCCGAGTTTTGTGCCCTCTGCTTTGCCCGGCTGCCACGTCTTGTAGTAAGTTTCGAATAGCGTTCTCGTCGCCGAGTCGGGGACCTTGAAGAGGCTCATGA
>CAYYZP010000157.1:0-8561 GCA_964476165.1 uncultured Fimbriimonadaceae bacterium | reverse complement strand
GAAAACTCATGGAAGAGAATCCTGGCGATTACGAGATCGTGCTCCAGTTAGGCGCAAAGCCGATCATCCCACTGCAACGGGTTCGAGCAGACGACCGGTTCATCAAAAGTTTGAAAGAGGTAGTCTCCGATTGCGAGACTGAATTGGTCGTCCACGACCATCCAGCCCACTCGACGGAACCGGTGTACGCAGGCGCGCGTTAATGTCGTACAGATCAGAATGAAATGGTTGCTTGCTTTGGCCGTACTCTTTATCTCGTCGCTTTCGAGCGCGCAAAAGTTCGACGAGTTCGACTACCATTTTGCCGATGTCTCGATCCTTCAACTTAAACCTGTGCAAACTGACCTTGGGCTGACCGACGGCCAAAGGTCAAAGATGAACGAGCACGCGGACTGGTTTGGAGCCCAGAAAGAGGGCCTCGCCAAGCAGGTCAACGACAAAAAACTCGATCCAAAGCAGGCGAACGCACAGTTCGGCGCGACCATGGAGGCACTCAAGAAGAGAGTTCTGGGAGAACTGACGGCAGCGCAACTTAAGCGCCTGCGCGAAATCTCGTTGCAGAGAGAAGGGCTCTTGCCGCTGATGCACCACCTCGTCGGAGACAAGATTGGGCTCACTACTACTCAACTAAAATCGATCCGCGACGGGTTCGTGAAAAACGACGAGACGGTCAAGCAACTACAGAAAAAAACGTTCGAGCCCATCCTGAAAAAATATCAGGCAATGAAGCCCAAGAGCAAACAAGAGGCTGAGACGCTCAGTACTCAGATGGACAAGGAACTCGCCGCCGCGAGAAAGCCGATCGAGCCGGAACTTACGAAACTAAGCAAGGATTTTCAAGACTTTGTGACAAAGACACTGAGCAAAGGGCAGTACGACGCGTTCATCGCGCTCAAGGGCAAGCCTTTTAAACCGCAGGCTAGCGGCTAGGAACGAGGTCGCATGCTTCGGGCGGCATCCAGTGCGCGTCCTTGCCGTCCCACTTGACGTTGCATCCGATCGGGTTCGTCGTCTGCACGGTGGGGGACTCGCCTTTCAAAAGACTTTCAAGGGCGTCTTCGAGTTCGTTCGTCGTTGCCTTCGTCCAGTCGCGCGGATTGTCGATCGCGCGTCCCGTGTAAACGAGTCGCCTGTCGTTGTCGAACACGAAAAAGTGAGGAGTGCGGAGCGCGCCGTACGCCATTGCGGTCTCTTGGCTGTCGTCATGGAGATAAATCCAAGGAAACTTGTGCTCCTTCATGCGCTCGACCATGTGCGGGAAGTCGTCGTCCTGATAAGTGTTCGCGCTGTTGCTGTTGATGGCGACGAACTTAGTGTCCTTGTACTTTATTGCGGTCTGCCTCGTCTTCTCGTCGCTGCCGAGGACGTAAGGGCAGTGGTTGCAGGTGAAGAAAACGACGAGCACGGGGCTGTCCGAGAAGTTTGCAAGACTATACGACTTCCAATCTGTAGCCTTAAGTTGGAATTCCGGTGCTTTCTCTCCGATCGGGAGCGTAAACGATTTTGTCATAGCCCAGGCTACCTTTTGTGCACGATCTGTCTGGGGAAGTCGCGTCATGAGGCTTGGCACCAACGTCATAATCTCCCGTAAGTGTCAGAAGACTTCGAGATCGTCAGCAAGCGGTACGTTCCGATCTGGCGCGAAAAGAAGCGATCAAAACGGCGGTACTTCGCTGAGGTCTTGATGGCCCTTGCCTCAGTTACGGGCGTGCTTCTTCTTTGGGTGCGATTGTTTGACAACACATACTTGAGCACGCCGATTTCCTTTCAAGTCGCGGAGGGGGATTTCACCGCGACCGCTCTCTTTGCGTTCATGGGGCTGGTGTTGCTCTTGATGGCGCTGCGCCTTTGGGTCGCTGATCGCAAATCGGCCGCGCTGCTCATGGCTGGCGAGGTTGCCGCTCTGGTGGTTCTCGCGTCGACGGACCCTTTGTCGGAAGACCACCTCATGACGTTTATCGCCGTCGTTGTTGCTTCGGCGGGGTGGATGATCGTCGTCGCCGTCGACTTTCGTGACTGGCTCCTCGGGATCGCGGTCGTCGGAGGCCTCGTTTCGATCGGTCTGATATTCGTCAATATGGGATTGGGCGAACGTACGCTGATCACTTCGTGCCTTGTCGGGGTCAACCTCATGTTCTATCGGCACTTCGATTAGAATGAGTAGACTCGTGAAGTGACGCTTGGCGCACTTGTTCTTTCGCTGACGTTCGTTCCTGCAGACCTTGTCGTCAAGAACGCGTTTGTCTGGTCCGATGGCAAAGAGGGGATTGCGACTTCGTTCGCTGTCAGAGGCGGCGTTTTCGTTTTTGTCGGCGACTATGATCCCAGTCTTGTGGGCAGCAAGACGATCGTCGTGGACGCTGAGCGAAGGCTCGTGCTGCCTGGCCTCATTGATTCGCACATCCACATGTTGGGTGGGGGTGCGAGCCTTAATCAAATCCAGTTGCGCGATGCGGTGGACAAACGCGACTTTATCGAGAGGATTCGCAAGTGGGCAAAGGACCATCCAGAACAGCCGTGGGTCACGGGCGGACGATGGTCGACCGAGAGTTGGGCCGATAAGGCAGAGCCGACGAAAGAGTGGATCGACGAGGCGGTCAGCGATCGGCCCGTCTACTTGAGCAGGATGGACGGACACTCCGCGATAGCCAACACGATGGCGCTGAACGCGGCGGACATAACGAAAGCCACAGCCGATCCGCCCGGAGGGCGAATCGTCAGAGATGAAAAAACAGGAGAGCCGACAGGTCTCCTGCGCGAGACCGCGACTGGCCTTGTCAGTCGGTCCATTCCATCAAAATCCTCGGACCAACTCAAGCGTGACCTCGTTGCCGCGATGAAGCACGCGAACGCAAACGGAATCACGAGCGTCTCTGACATACCCCCCTCCTCTGCGCTCGATGTTTATCAAGATTTGGCAAGGGAAAATGGATTGACAGTAAGGATTGCGCTCTATCCGACGATGGACGCCGCGCAGGTCGCGCCGATCAAAAAGTCGTTTAAAGCGGTAACCGGTTGGCTTGAACTTAAAGGAGTGAAGGTTTATATGGACGGAACGCTCGGATCGCGCACCGCCGCGATGAGGGAGCCGTTCCTCAACAATCCGGCCGACGTTAAAGAAAATCGCGGGCTCTTGATGCCGAACGTGACGAACGGGATGGTCGCTGCGATCGCCGCGAAATGCAGGGACAACGGACTTCAATTGATCGGGCACGCGATTGGCGACGAGGCGAACCATGTTCTTATCGGGATATTCAAGAACACTTGGAAAGACGTCCGTTCCGCTCGTCCGCGACTAGAACACGCACAACACCTGCTCGCAAGCGACATCCCCGAAATCGGTCGCCTCGGGGTCGTTACGTCTTATCAGCCGTTTCACAAGGCGGATGATGGGCGGTACGCGGAGTCGTATATCGGTGTCGAGCGGTCGAACTCCAGTTATGCGTACAAAGACGTCCTCGATTCGGGGGGGGTGCTCGCGTTCGGCTCCGATTGGCCCGTCGTGACGCTCAATCCCTTCTTGGGGATTGAGGCCGCCATGACGGGCAAAACATTGGCGGGCCAATTGTGGCAGACGAGGAACAACGTTTCAATCGATGAGGCGTTGCGCGGATACACCTCCGGCGCGGCGTACAGCATGTTCTGGGAGAACAAGATCGGCAAAATCGCCCCCGGATTCGCGGCGGACTTTGTCGTATTGAACGAGTCGCCTTTCGGCAACGCACCCAAGTGGGCGGAGATCAAACCCCTCGCGACTTACGTCGGTGGAAAAAAGGTCTTCGGTGACTAATGTAGCGAGTGGCTCCACCCTTAGAGTGGTGTCCGAATTACTTGGTACGCCAGTAAGATGGTGGGTGGCACCACTATCGAGAGTGGTGTGCGGAGCGCTGGCTTTTTCATTTGATGCCTCAGTAGTACGGAGGAGGAACGACGCCACTGCTGAGGCTCACATGTCGACGAATCAGCCTCAGCATTGTCGCCCCGAAAGGATCGGGACTCCGTAATTCTGAGGCATGACGAACCCCGCGATCACGCAGACCCCATCCAGTCGGTCGGGTGGCCCGACTGTCTTGCCTAGCGCAAACCGGAGATCAAAATTGTGTGGCACTGTTGATTCAAAGAAACAGCAGTGCTTCCCTAGGGGAAGATTTCACATTGCACTGCTGTCCCAGTTGGGACAACATTGGCACGCCAGGGAAACAGACTGGCCACGCGACGCCACGGCTATGCGCGTCCGCTAGGTCTTGAACTTAAAGGCTTTGCCTTTCAAACTCTCGAGTTTCCATCTTTGCTCGGCTGTCAGGATCGCCAGCATCTTGTCGCTGAACTCTTCGTGCTTGATTTTCAACGCTTTGACGTCTGATTTGGAACGCACTTCGCCCATCATGGTCATGAGTTCCAAGACCGCCTCAGAATTAATTGTTTTGACGTTTTCCTGCTGCTCCGCAGCAAGGTCGAGCGACGCCGCAACCTTGGGGTCGTTGAGAGCGAATCCCCCGTTCGCTTGAATGAAGATCTCATTCAGACGCGCGGCCTGGGTTTCGGTGAGAATCGGATCGAAATCCAGATCCATGCTGCCCATCGGGTCTGAAAAATCAATAGACACACTTCCCGACGCCACCTCTTGCTGCATGTTCTTGAGCGCTTCCTGAATCTTTTTATCCTGCTCCTTCGTGACTTTCAGTTCTTTTTTGAACTCAGGCGACATGACGAGCATGAGTCGGGTAGTGGTACCGGACATCGATCGCTGTGCCGGGCAAATCGCGGAGCACAAGACCAGCAGAGCGGGAGCAATGAATCGTGCCATGCCCCATTCTATCCCGGACGGGTGGCCAGAGGCAGAAGCGGCACAGTTCAAGTGAGAAGGGTGGCCGGAGCCAACCTCGCAAAGGCTGTGCAATAATCGGCCATGAGACGAACGCTCCTCATCCTCGCCCTTTTCACCGGCGCATGTGCGCACTCTCAGTTGACTCATCAGAACTCACAGGCGAACGCCAACTACTTAAAGGCTATTGCCGACGAGACTAAGATTCACCAGGCGGCGTTCGATCAGAACGTTCGTGTGCTCGCAGGATTTGGTGCGCCGTTTAACGACTCCATCAACGGGGCGGCCAGCAAACTGGGATACGATCTCAAGTCCTATAAGCCGGACCTCGAACAGTTCGGGACTCCTGCGCCAGGTGAGGAGATTGTCTATCTTGACAAAGTAACTTCGTATTTCAAGGGGCTGAACGAAAAGCTTCAGCCCGTGTTCTCTGCCTCTGGCATCAATGGGCAGGCGAAGTCCTCCGATCTCATCGCGACACTTCGCGGAAACAATCAGAACCTTGCCAAGGCGAACATGTTGCCCGCAGGCTACGTCGGCGCCTATCTACCGGAAGTGCCTCTTGCGCAAGACCCGCGCAAAGATCCGCCATCGGGGGCAACCGAAATCGATATGACTGCTCCTTACGCGCTGACAGGTAGCCAAGGCTTCAGTTGGCCAACCTATTCGAGTGGATTACTCTATGTGAGGCGCGGATACGGCTTCGCAGGGAGTGGTATGGCGTTAGGCTATGTCGGTGGGAGCTTTGTTGTGGACCCTGCCGTCAGGCACGTCAGAGTCCGGGCTCAGATAGGAGAAAATACTTGCTCGCTCTTATTGTTCGGCTTTCTAGGATACGCATCGGGAGAAGCGCTGCTGAATCTGCGCGTGACACGTGGCTCGACAACAGTGGTATTACAAAGACTGAGCCTGATGAGAGCCTGGTCGTCCGTTGGATGCTTCGACGATAGAATGAACAGTTCTTCGCGCACACTGATTGTGGAGTTCGATCGAACCCCTGGCGACACAAACACCGACTATAGCGTCGCTGTGGAAGGCGAGGTCTGGGCCGGTTGCGGTGGTCTGTCGTCCGCGCTCTCGGTGGTTCGCGCCCACGTTCAATCCATTCACGTCTGGCTGACATATTAGCGAGCGATTGACAATTCAAGTCTTTATAAGACCGGGGCAATGCCGTGGCTTGCCCCGGCCACCCGCCGTGATCCTTGGTGAGTGTTCTTCGCTATCCCGGTCTGCTCTTCGAGTCAGACCGGGCCACCCGTCCTTGGCATATCCAGAACGTGAATTACCAGGTTTTTGACAAAACTTGGAAGCATTGAATCATACTTTGTGGGCGAAGGAATTAATGCAATGAACAAACTTCATGGCTTCTCCGGTTTTCGTATTGCCAGCAGGGCTCTAGGTGCTTTGCTTTTGCTCTGTCTAAATAGTGCGGCTCAAGCCCAATGGACCGTGACCTATCTTAACAATGGGGAGTTGTATAGTGTCGGCTATGGTGCCTCGGGCTTATACCCAGTCGGGCAAGTTGGCTTGTCCAGTGCCCATGCGAGCTTTTGGTCTAGCAGCGGTACCTCGTGGGTCGACCTGAATCCTGAAGGTGCGCTCCTTTCTGTCGCTCGTGGCGGTTGGGAAGCGGTTCAAGTGGGCGAAGCATTCGTGAATGGTTTCAGCCATGCCAGCCTATGGTACGGCACAGCCGATTCGTGGGTTGATCTGAACCCAGTCGGTTACTATGGATCCGTTGCACTTGCCGCCTCGAGTACGAAGCAAGCGGGCTATACCTTAATGGGTAGTGGCGTTCCTCATGCGAGCCTTTGGTCTGGCACATCCGCTTCGTGGGTTGACCTTAATCCCGCAGGGGCAGACTGGTCCCAGGCCCTCTGCACACTCGAGTCGGGTTCCCCGGGCGGCTCGACCCAAGTTGGGTACGCCAGAGTGGCCAGCGGAGACCACGCCTTCCACTGGAATGGCACAGCAGCCTCCGCCTTGGATATCCACCCTTTTGATGCGCTTTACTCCATCGCTCGAGGCATCTCCGGAAGTGTAGTGGTGGGGGAGGTGGATAGCCATGCCGCCGCTCACATCAATAATTTGGGATACGAAGATCTACAGCCTTTCGACGCTGTGTATTCCAGCGCCAATGCGATATCGTCAGCAGGTAACGTGGTGGGATATGCGGCGTTCGGCGATCACCCCAATTTCTACCCCCACGCCTATTTCTGGGGCTCGGATAGCAGTCGCGTAGACTTACACGCGCTCCTATCAGCAGACTTTCATGGGTTGACCGGGAGATCAGTCGCCACAGCAACTTGGAACGTTGGTGGCTACATTTTTGTGGTCGGCTATGCTTGGAATGACACATTGGGCCGTAATGAGGCAGTGATGTGGTCGAACTCGCCTCATCCCCATCCGCAGGAAACGATCCTTCCCAATGCTCTTTACCTCTTCAGAGGCGCATTGCTGAGCGGAGACGTCGAAGCACTGAAGTATTCGGACGATGTCAAAGTAATTGTAGCAACTGGGACAACAGGAAACCCTGACCGCCCCGTTCGGATAGATATCGATGGCACGACAACATTTACCTCGCTCAGCGAAATAGAAGTGACGGTCGAGTCCCATGCCAGCATCGCGGGCATCCGCCAGTGGATCGAAGCGTACAACTTCAACACTAGCGTGTGGGACGTGCTGGACGTGCGCGCAATGGGCACGTCCGATTCGACGGTGACCCTAATCGTTCCTTCGCCCGACGACCACCTTGGGCCGGGAAGTACGTTGCGCTTGCGCGTTTCGTTCCGCGAACTTGGAAAGAAGATATCTGGCTGGGAAGCGAACGTAGATCAAGTCGGTTGGAAGGTGAGGAACTAAGCGTCCCAGCGAACCAGAATTGCCAGGTTATTGGCGACGGGTGGCCGGGGTAACCCGGGAATTACCCCGGTGCCCCGATTGGCATCGGGCAGGCTCCCGGGAGCCCGTTTGAGCCTGCGAAGGTTCAAATAGGCCGTCCCTCCGTCATAGAGGGACGTCCCTGAGCGACGGAGGGATGTCCCTGAGCGAAGGAGGGAAGCCCTGCAGCAACGGAGGGATGTCCCTGAGCGAAGGAGGGAAGCCCCTCAGCAACGGAGGGAAGACCCTCAGCGACGGAAGGAAGAGAAGGAAGACCCTGAGCGACAGAGGGAAGCCCCGATCCCGAAGGGACAGCCCGGCTGATCCCGCGTGGACGGGCTCTGTGATTTCAGTCGCCTTGGGCGGGTAGACGGGGCGAAGAGGGCCCCTAAACCAGCTGCAGGGTTTGTCCTGCAACTGGCCCGTGCCGAGGTTTAGACCTTGGCTGGCTCTGTGACGGCGGCCGCTTCGACCTTCGGCTCTTCTTTCTTGGTCTCGTCGATGGCGACTGCTGTGGCTGCCTGCTCGACTTTGTCTTCCGTCTTGGGTTCGATTGTTGTGTTGTCGTTTGTCATGTTTGCTTCTTTGCTTCCCCTACCCCTTTTACTCTGTAACGAGCCAAGCAAACCCGATTCCGCCGATTGGCTGGATCGGTGGCTCTATTCTTGGCACTACGTCGACGCGAATTGGTCGTCCAGGAGGTCGACGCTCCGCTTATCGAGATTTAGACCGGGCCACCCGTCACACTGCAGTGTGTGGTGCCACCAGACCTTAACGAACGACATCGGGGGATCTGCTCGCAGTATGTTGCAGCGACGACCGATTGTCCGTGATCGTTACAGTCACGATGAAATCA
>CAYYZP010000156.1:0-2230 GCA_964476165.1 uncultured Fimbriimonadaceae bacterium | reverse complement strand
CGTTCACACTGACAGCCTGATTGGGACGGGCAACCTACCGAAGTTCGCCGAAGACCTTTACAAGACCACGGACGAACTCTGGCTAATCCCGACCGCAGAAGTTCCCGTTACAAACCTTTATCGTGACGAAATTTTAGAAGGCACGGATCTGCCGATCAACATCGCCGCGTACACAGCGTGCTTCCGGCGCGAGGCGGGCGCGGCAGGAAAGGAGACGCGCGGCATCCTGCGCATGCACCAGTTCGACAAGGTCGAACTGGTGAAGTTCGTGCTCCCCGAAACCAGTTACGACGCCCTGGAACTACTCGTGAGCGAGGCAGAGGGCGCGCTCCAGGCTCTCGGCCTGCACTATCGGGTGGTGCTGCTATGCGCCGGCGACATGGGCGACAAAGGCTGCAAGTGCTACGACCTTGAGGTATGGTCACCGGGCGAACAGAGGTACCTGGAGGTCTCGAGTTGTACGAACTTTGAGGCGTACCAGGCCCGGCGCGCCAACATCCGGTTCAGACGTGCGCCAGGCGAAAAACCCGAGTTCGTGCATATTTTGAACGGCTCATCTTTCGGACTCCCGCGCTTGATGGTGGCGGTATTGGAGTCGAACCGCCTAGCCAACGGAGACGTGGTGGTTCCAGAGCCGCTGAGGCCGTATATGGGTATGGACGTAATCAAGAACGTCGCCAATTCGTAATCATGCTTCCTACCAAGCCGACACAGATGCGCGTGACCGCCCTCTCGGGGTGGGGGCGTTATCCGCGCGCCGATCAAACGGTCGAGCGGCCGGAAAAGTCGTCCCAGTTAGGGATCAACGAAGGCTCGACGCTTGCGCGCGGTCAAGGTCGGAGTTATGGGGACGCGGCGCTCAACTCCCAGGGCACGGTCGTCTTGACCGAACGGTTGGATCGGTTTCTCGAGTTCGACGAATCGACGGGCGTGTTGAAGGCGGAGAGCGGTGCGACGCTCGCGGAAATTTTGGAACACATGGTTCCCAAAGGATGGTTCTTACCCGTAACGCCAGGGACGAAGTTCTGCTCGCTCGGTGGATGCGTCGCCGCCGACGTGCATGGAAAAAACCACCACCGCGAAGGCTCGTTCTGCGAACACGTGACCGGGATCGAGTTGGTGCTCGCCGACGGGAGCAAGATCGCTTGCTCGGCGACCGAGGTCCCTGAACTTTTTTGGGCGACGGTGGGGGGAATGGGGCTGACCGGCATCATTGAGACGGTCTCATTGAAGTTGGTGCCGATCGAGACTGCGTATATCAAGGTCAAGCACCGCAAGGCCGGCAACCTCGAGGTGGCATTTAATCTCATGGACAACGACGTGCTCGACGATTCGTTCAGCGTCTGTTGGATTGATCTCCTATCACGCGGGCGAAAACTCGGACGATCGATCCTGATGACGGGGCACCACGCGGCAAAGTCAGAGGTTCCGCTCCGTTCGCACGAGCCGCTCAAGGTCAAAAAACGAAAAACAAAAGTGTTCAAGCGCGAGTGGCCGCGCATCGCCTTGAGCGCTCCAATGATCCGACTTTTCAACAGCGTGTTTTACTGGCGGCAGTGCCGTCGCAAAGAGTTTCTGACGGACTACGACGAGTTCTTCTATCCACTCGATCGCATTCACAATTGGAACCTCATGTACGGCAAGCGTGGGTTCGTCCAATACCAGTTCGTGTTGCCCACAGTGGGCGGGCGGGAAGGAGTGAAGAAAATCGTGACCATGCTCGCGAAGTCAAGGTGCGCGTCGTTCCTGGCGGTCCTCAAGCGGATGGGGCCCGAGGGAAAAGGCATGCTCTCGTTCCCGATGGAAGGCTACACGTTGGCGCTCGACATCCCACTGAGCAACAGTGTCGTCGATCTGCTGAAGAAACTGGACGAGATCGTGCTGCAGCACAAGGGCCGCGTGTATTTGGCGAAGGATTCGAGGCTTCCAGCAGAGACTTTTCGCAAAATGTATCCGCGCCTCGACGAATTTATTGCACTCAAGAGGCAGGCCGATCCCGAGGTTCGGTTCACGTCTGACTTGGCGCGTCGCCTGGAGATCGTGAGTTGACGGAGCGACCAGTGCTTGTGCTCGGCGCCACGTCGGCGATTGCGCGTGCGATGGCCTGCGAACTGGCGAAAAACGCATTTGATGATGCGATCGCTAAATTGGACACCCTTGATGAAGCTTCATATAAGGACAGCACCCTGATCATGCAGCTTCTGCGCGATAACCTCACACTATGGACACA
>CAYYZP010000155.1:0-3330 GCA_964476165.1 uncultured Fimbriimonadaceae bacterium | reverse complement strand
GGGCGAGGTCAAGGTGCCCAAAGACGCCTATTGGGGCAGCCAGGCCGAACGGAGCCGCCAACTCTTTGCGATAAGCGGGCTGACCGAGCACCCGAAAATGATCGACGCCTACATCCTGCTCAAAAAGGCGTGTACCCAGGCGAACACCGACCTCGGGCTGCTCGACAAAGAGATCGGCAATGCGATCATCCAGGCGGCGGATGAGATCCTCAGCGGAAAACTGCGCGACCAGTTCCCGGTGGACGTGTTCCACATGGGCGCGGGCACAAGCCTCAACATGAACTGCAACGAGGTGCTCGCCAACCGCGCCGAGGAGATTCTGGGGGGGTTCAGGGGGGGGTACTCCAAAGTCAACCCCAACGACCATCCCAACTACGGGCAGTCCACCAACGACACTTTTCCCAGCGCGATGCGCATCATGGCGCGGCTGATGATGTCCGACCTCTTGCCGCAAGTCGATCGGCTTTCCGACGCGCTCGATAAGAAAGGAAAGGAGTTCGACCACGTCTTAAAGTCAGGCCGCACGCACTTGCAAGACGCTGTCCCGATACGGCTTGGCCAAGAGTTCGCCGCTTACGCCGCCAGCGTGCGCCGTTGCAAAACATGGCTCGAAAAAGCGACGTGGGAACTCGAAGAATCGGGTATCGGCGGCAGCGCGGCGGGCACGGGACTCAACACGCACCCGAAATACCGCGAAATGGTGGTCAAAAACCTCTCAACTTACACGGGCATCGCGTTCCGATGCGCACCCGACATGCGCGAGGCGATGCAGAGCCAGTTCTGCATGGCTTCATTGGCAGCGGCGTTGCGGCTCTTCTGTCTCGAAATGACGCGCATCACAAACGACCTACGATTGTTGTGCTCAGGTCCGCTCACGGGCCTTGCAGAAATCGTTTTGCCGCCGGTGCAACCAGGCTCTTCCATCATGCCAGGCAAAGTCAATCCGTCGATGGCGGAAAACATGAACCTTGTTCTGTTCCAAGTTCTCGGGCAGTGCCAGACGATCGATTATTGCGTGCAGGCCGGTCAGTTGGAACTCAACGTGATGATGCCTTCGATGGCTTTTTCCGCACAGTTCTCACTACAGATTTTGACAAACACGATTGCGACTTTTGTCGACAACTGTATTGTGGGCATCACCGCGAACGAAGAAGTCTGCCGCCACTACGCCGAGACTTCTCCCTCCTTAGCGACCGCCCTCAACGCCCACATCGGCTACAAGGCCGCAGCGGACGTAGTGAAGACTGCACTGCAAGAAAAGAAAACCATCCCACAAGTCGTCCGCGAAAAAGGTCTGCTGGACGAGGAGACCCTCAAAAAATCCCTCGACCCCTCGCTTCTAACTGAACCGGGGATACCAGGAAGATAGATTCATCTAAGGTCCTATGCCAATCCTTGAAGTCGAACTGATATCCGACGCTGAACCGGAGAACTATCTGGCCCAGAAGATCGCCGATTCGGTTGGGGCGGTATTGCGGGCGGACAAGGGGACGGTGTGGGTGCGATTGCGAGTCATTCCGAAGAACCAGTGCGCCGAGAACGGGGTGGGGGACGCGCCTTCGCCGGTGTTCGTACGTGTGTTGAAGGCCGAATTGCCTGGGCCGGTCGAACTGGCGACCGAAGCGAATCACTTGTCTCTCGCGATCGGAAAGGCGTGTGGCGTAGACGCCTCGCTGGTTCACATATTCTACGAGCCGTCCGGCCTCGGGCGCGTTGCGTTCGGCGGGAAGATGCTGGAGTGACACCCCCTCCCTCCCCCAAGGGAGAGGGAATGCGCTCGCCTGTTTCGATCCCGATTTCATCGGGACTCAACATGACGAGCGTACTTCAGACTATCTCGGGCCGTCATCCTGAGCTCCGTCGAAGGAGGCGGCCCGTTGGAAGTCTCACTCCCCAATACCCCTTAGGACTTTCGCAACAAATCGCGCAAGTAAAGGTCAGAAACGCCGCAACTCAAGTAGTCCTCTCGGCCAAGCATTCGGCGCAAGCGGACGATCGCTTCCGAGCGCGAGTAGCCCGTGTTCCTTTCATAGCGCTCCCAGAACCTCTCCCACCAATGCGGCGGTTGCACTTTGCACCCGTCATACTCTGTCGGACGACCAGTGTGTCCGTCGGTGACCAAAGACCCTACGTTGTCGGTCGCATCATAAACACGATCAATGTCCTGCTTTATTCGCGCAACATCATCTCGTGAAACAACTCCGTTCGATGTCGCCAGGTAGTACTGCACAGTCACACGGACCGGATAGCGAGGGTCGCGCTCGATCGGCAAGTCGTCGATCTCTGTGAACGGTCCTTCAAAATCGCCGTGGCCGATCACTGCACTTTCTACGTCGCTTCTCTTGCTCTTTTCGCTTTCGAATTCAGCCCCTGCGGTAGGCACTCCCCCCAATGCTCCCCCACCGCCATAACCAAACCGTTCCCTCTCCCTTTGCTTCAGCGGCACCTGAATGAGCAGCACCATGTTGAGCGCGTTGTCGCTCGCCTCGACTCCGCCAGGGTTGTCGGTCGGTCGCCCTTGGTCGATGAAGTCGGTCAATCGCTGCCCCGTCAGGCTCGCGCGGAGCCCGTCGCTGTTGTGGAACAGGCGCTGCCCCCACATCCATTCGTGCCGCACGTTGTCGCGCTGATTGTCGATGACGGTCACGCTCGTCCCCTCGCGCGTCGCCAAAATCGTCAGCACAGCAGGGTTTCTCACATAGGACTGATAGTTGAACAAAACAGGATTAAAAGTTGCGAGCCCTTGTTGCGGAACAGGAAGGAAGCACGCCTGCGCGCTCACGAGCACAGATGAATCGCGCTCGGCGAGCAGAGATTTCTTGTTGCGCTCGACGGTCCATGATCGCGGATCGTGCAAATACTGCGATGGGTCGTCAAGAAAATCATGTAAAGACACTCGCTTCATCGGTCTGCCGTCTTCGTTACCTACAAGAAGAGTAAACGCGCTCGGATCGATGTCGCCCGTTTTGTCGCTGAAGTTCGGAAACCGAACGACCGGCATGAGGTGCGTCTGCACGTTGCGGCCCTCTTTCACCGAAACTTGGATCGTCATGTCGCTGATGTTCGGGCCCACAGAGGAGCCTTTGTATCGCCCCGTGTCTTCCCAGGTGAGGTTCATCAGTTGGAGCCCCGTTCTGGAAAATAGCCGGGCGGCCTCTTGGTCGCTCACCATCGCGGCGGTCTTTTGGATCGTGCGCACATATTCGGCGCGTTCGCTCCGGGTCATCTCGGGCGCACGCCTCTCATAAGAGGCAAACCGCTCAATCGGCGACCACTTGTCCTGTCTGTTCGAGTCCTGCCAGCCCGTCATCGTGAGTAGGCCGCTAAGCA
>CAYYZP010000154.1:0-5107 GCA_964476165.1 uncultured Fimbriimonadaceae bacterium | reverse complement strand
GGCGGTCGATCTGCTTTTCGATCCACCCGCGCTTTTCCGCCAAGAACCCAAAGGCGTCCTTTTTCGGCACCCATCGCGGTTTGCTGACCAAGATCCCCTCGTGGGTTACGCGCAGCGTGATCTTGCGAGCGCCCTTGATGTTCTTCAGGATCACGGCGATCTTCCGACCGCCGACCTCCATCTTTCCCGAGCCTTCGCCGCGCATCGACGGGATTCTATCTGGATCGGCCAAAATAACGGGCATGAAGCCGCTGGTTCTTCTCCTTGTCGTCACAATCTGCCTAGGTTGTGGCCAGAACAAACTGCCCTCATCAGGCGTCGCGGAGGTGGATCAGACGGCTGACTTTCTCAAACACGTGGTCACGGGACTGAGGAACACCAAGCGGTTCACAAAGGCCAGCGACATCGCGAACTATCTCACTTCTGCGCAGGGCTCTGCAGAGTACTGGCCGCCGAGCAAAGAGTACGAACGCGACGCCGCCGAGAACTATCAGGGACCCCGACCAGGCGATGGCGTAGGTGTCTGGGGAAAACCTTGGGCAGACTCCCCTTTCCCCCACCACATCATCATTACCTCTAACGACACAAAAAACGTCGTCATACTCAGCGCGTTCAAAAAAGGAGCGACCTCGTCCTTCTTTAAGTGGGAGATTTAGGCGAGAGTGGCAAAACTTTTTTACGCGTCAGATGCCGATCCCTCAATTGTGAATGGAAAGACGGTCGCGATCGTTGGTTATGGCAACCAGGGCCGCGCACAGGCTCTCAATCTGCGCGATAACGGCTGCACGGTCGTGGTGGGGGCGCGAAAAGACGGCAAAGGCTGGCGGGCGGCTGAGCGCGATGAGTTTAAGCCGCTAACGATTTCTGACGCCACGATTCAGGCCGACCTCGTTATGATGACCCTGCCCGACGAGTCGATGGCGGACATTTATCGCGAGCACATTGAGTCGCACCTCACCCCCACCAAGACTCTCATGGTCTGCCACGGCTTCACTTTCCATTTCAAACTGATTGCGCCCCCACCGGAGGTCGACGTCCTGCTTGCCACACCGAAGGCGTCTGGCGCGTCGCTTCGCTCGGCGTTTGTGGCAGGAAAACCGATTGTCGGGCTCTTTGCAGTCCAGCAGGACGCCACGGACATGGCGAGGCAATTGGCGATGTCTTATCTTTGGGGGATCGGTTGTGCCGGGGCAACGATGATCGAGACGACTTTTGAAGAGGAGTGCGTCACCGACCTGTTTGGCGAGCAGGCCGTGCTCTGCGGGGGCATCCCCGAACTCATAAAGGCCGCCTTTGAGACCCTCGTGCAGGCCGGATATTCGCCCGAGAGCGCCTACCTCGAATGCCTCCACGAGGCGAAACTCATCACCGACCTGCTCTACGAGCGCGGGCTGACCGGAATGCGCCAAGCCATCAGCGACACGGCAGAATGGGGGGGGTACACCGCAGGACAACGCATCGTCAACGACGGAACAAAGAAGGAGATGAAAACAATTCTGAACGAGATCCAAAATGGCACATTTGCCCAAGGATGGGTTCAAGAGGCGAAGTCGGGAAAGAAATCCCTCGCAAGTCTGCGCGATCAGGAATCAAAGAGCACAATCGAAACGACTGGCGAAGAAATCCGAAAACTCATGAAGGGCGGCTAATCGATAATGGTGGGTCGGCTTCCTGGACGACCTTCCCCCCACACCGCCCATTGCGATCCGACGGCTCAGAACGAGGGACCCAAGAACTTCGTCACGTTCCCATGGTCTAAAGCCCGAGCCAATCTACCGTTTATCTGACCAATCCGGCACTAATCGTGGGATTTATCGACGTGGGCCCAGGGCACGAACCAAGGGAGCGCCATGAAATACGCCCGTTCCTTTAGATTTCCCATACTGCTTGCGCTTTGCTGCATTGGCCAATTCGCTTTGGCGCAAGAACACGCCGCGGGCCGCATCCTCGTTAAATTCAAGGAGTCTTCGATGAACTACCAGCGCCAGCAGGCGCTCGATCTCGTTGGCGGCCGGGTCTCGCGCGAGATCGGAGACGTCGCGGTCGTCGAACTCAATAGCAGAGGCAAAGAAGCGGGACTCGCCCGCGCTATCGCCAACAGCCCGCACGTCGAATTTGCAGAGATCGATCGACGTGCAGGTATCTCTGAAGTCTTCGTGCCCAACGACCCTTGGTATACAAACTGGCAAAGGGCATTTGCTCAAATTCAGTGCCCGGAAGCCTGGTACATGATTGTCGGTTCGCCTGAAATCATCGTGGCAATTATAGACACAGGTGTTGATGGAAGCCATCCAGACCTTGCTCCCAACATGGTGCCCGGTTGGGACGTCATCCGAAACAGGTCCGACTCAAGCGACGTTATGGGGCACGGTACAAAGGTCGCGGGAATCGTGGGAGCAGTTGGAAACAACGGTGTTGGCGTTGCTTCCATGACATTGAACTGTTCGATCATGTCTGTTCGCGTCGCCGACGAGACCGGAACAGCATACATTTCTGACATCGCCGACGGAATTATATGGGCAGCCGACCATGGAGCAAGGGTCGCAAACGTCAGTATCAATTGCTCAGACAGCAGTACGGTCTCCTCTGCGGCACAATCTCTTGACCGGAGAGGCGGCGTCTGCGTCATCGGGGCAGGGAACGATGGAATGGAAAGGAACCAGCCCGACGATCCTTATGAACTCGTAGTAGGAGCCGTCGACGGCTACCATGAAATCTATTACTGGTCTGACCGGGGCCCGTATGTTGATCTTACTGCTCCAGGCGCGAACTACACGACTTACCGAGGCGGCAACTATGGAGTTGCTTCCGGTACGTCCATTTCTTCGCCACACGTGGCAGGAGCAGCGGCGCTGCTATACTCGTTGAATCCCGCACTTACCGGCCGCCAAGTTCAAGACGCTCTCATTGCTGGTGCGATGGACAAAGGAGAGATTGGTTACGATACGATTTACGGTGCAGGTGTCGTCAATCCATACCAAGCGATGCTTGCTGTATCGGCTCCATCAGCAGACACGACGGCACCGAGCGTTTCCTTTATTACTCCAACAAATCAAGCGACAGTCAATAAGTCAGTCACCGTCTCGGTCTCAGCGACCGACGACAACTCGATCGCAGGCGTTTCGTTCAAAGTCGACGGGGTCGTTGTGTCGACAAAATACAGTGGGCCGTTCGATTGGTCGGTGAACACGACAACACTCACCAACGGTAGCCACAGGTTCGAGTCAGTAGCGTCTGACCAGGCTGGAAACGTTGCGAGCGTGGCGATCGACGTCACCGTGTCGAACCTGTCGCCAGACACGGTGCCTCCACTGGTCGAAATCCTCAAACCGACGACTGGCTCCACAGCAGGAAGCAGAGTTGACGTGACCATCGCGTACTCCGACAACGTGGCGATGTCAATGGTCGAACTCCGACTGGACGGCGTCATCGTGGGGTCGAACAAGACCTCGTTCCGACTCAGTACTCGCAAGTGGGCAAAAGGTTCGCACGCCATCCAAGCCAAGGCGGTCGACTCCTCCGGAAACGTCACTTGGTCGCAGATCGTCTACGTTAACAAACTTTGAGACGAAAAAAGCGGCCCCGACATTCGATCGGGGCCGCTCGATTTTTGGACCGACCCGTTTACGGGTAGATCACGTTACAGACGCCATCGTGCGAACCGAACAACTTGTTGTTGTTGATCGCGTCGATGATGTCCTTGATGCATGCGAACCTCGCATGGTCGGGATGGCTCGAGTTGATGATCAATTTGCCGTCCACGAGGAGCGAGGAGTCGCACAGCATGGCTTGTGCAATCGCGATGATGTTCCCCACAGTCGTCTGCGTCTCATAGACGTTTGGATCTGAGGCGAAGTGATCGTTCCAGCAGTCAGCAAGACTCTGGTCGCTGATCAGCAGCACCACCGTGTCCGAGTTCAGGTCGTCGTTGAAGTTCGCATCGCCATAATGAAGCGTCGTCATTACGAGCGCAATAAGTTGCGCCGACAACATGTTCGCCATGTTCGATCCGTTCGTGTCGTTGGTCAGGAACCCTGCCCAGTCGTCCCAATTGTTGATGTCGGGAACAAACTCGGTGCCGTCAAGGCGCCAGAAGCAGAAGTTCGCAGTGAGATAGTCAAAGTCCTCAGCCGTGGCGCGGTCCTGTCCCATGATCCCGTTTCCAGGATTGGAGTAGGTGTGCCAGTAGCCCTTGGTATGTCCGCCCGTGAGCGGACATACACAGACGTTGCCGAAGTCGAGGCCCGTAATATCGTTACCGACCCGCCTCGTGTCGCCGATCCAGCACCCGTCGCCGTCCGACAGGAAGCCGTTTTCGGCCCCATATCCGGGCGATGGGAACGTCTGCTTCCATAGGCAGTCGTCTCCTGTGATCGGCATGATTTCACAGACTTTGACGATGATGTCTCCTGGCAGATCATTGGCTACCCAAACTCCATCCACGTCAGTCTGCGTCGTATAGCCCTGTTCGAGCGGATCCCAAAGAATGAATCCAAGATCTGGATCGTCGTTCGGGAGATCGTAGTAGACATTGATCCTGAATCCTTCGATCGGAGTGTCCTCCGCGTCCTTAACGCCATTGCCGTTCGCGTCATAAAACTTCACGCCAGACAGGTTTGTAATGACTCTTCTGGTCTTTTCTATGACTTTGAAGTTGTCCGTCTTTGCGTCGTTGTGGTCGAATTCCAAGTACCTGTATCTGTTCGAGGGAGGCCCTGTGCTCGGATAGGGTGTCGCTTTCAAGTAAGGGATGAGCCAAACCTTGTATTCGTTACCGTTGTTCGGGGTATCGAAATAAGGAATCAACTGCACCGGGATCCCACCTGTTGCCAGGTTGGGAAGACCGTTGTCGTGCCCTGGAAAGTTGTTGCCAGCCGGATCTTGACCCGGTACTGAGCCCATAATATGGCCCTCGCCAGTATCTGGGTCCAAAACGACCTGGAGCAACCTGTTATAGGCGTTGTCCTGCGAAAGCAGAACCGACCCAGACGGGTTTGTCACTTGGAAAAAGTAGATGCCGGCAGGTAGTCCGCTGGCGTTCGCGTTCTGCGGCCCGCCGTTCAGATAAACGTCCGACTTGAGTTCGTAGATGTTCTGGTTCGTGATC
>CAYYZP010000153.1:0-3366 GCA_964476165.1 uncultured Fimbriimonadaceae bacterium | reverse complement strand
ATGAAGAAACTGCGCCACATCGGCCAGGAACTCCAGGCTCAGGGCTTCACGATCACCCCCAGCCCCAAGTAATTCGGATTCGTTGGACCACCAGTACGTCGCCGCGTTCCCTCTCCTGAGGGAGGGCGATGTTTTTTGAGGAGCGGTCGTCCCGACCACTCCTGGGAGGGTGAGCGTCCCCGAGAGCCGCGCCGCAGACTTCCAATCAATCTGAAATTTCAAATCAGACTTGTGGTGCGGTCGTACCGACTGCATTACAACATTGCTTCCATTCATCACTCATCGCTCGTCACTCGTCACTCGTCACTCGTTTCTCCACACTGATTTTTGCTTCAATCTCCCCCACCCACGCCTCGTACTGGCGCCGTGAGGGGTGGAGCCCGTCGGAGGCGTACCAGAGCGGCCCGTTGCCTTTAGAAACGGCAACGATGTCAATAAACGCTACCCCCTCCCGCAAGCAAACCTCAGACGCGGCCTTGTTGAACTCGACGATCCGATGGGCGGTGTTCTTGATGTCGCGGGCCACGGCGTACGGCGAGACACTGTAGTCCGGCATAGACACAACGAAGACGTTCTGTTTCCTGCCTCCCGCTTGGTCGACCGCGATCGACAGCAGTGAAGAAAAAAACCGCCTATAATCCTCAAGCGAGCGCTTCTGGTACACGTCGTTCGCGCCGATCAGAAGGCTCACGCGACCATAGGGGGGGGTAGTGCCAGCGTCCGTAACACCCTTGATCAGGTCTGCGCTCGTCCATCCTGTCACGGCGACATATTCAGGCTCCTCCCACTTCTCTCCTTTCGCGCGCAACCGTTCAATGAGCAGATGCGGCCACCGATCCTGCTCCCCCACCCGCTCTCCAATTGTGTACGAGTCGCCAAGAGCGAGGAAACGCAGTCCAGGTTTCGGCGCCTCTGAGCACGACCAGACACAACAAATGAGTGTAAGACAAACTGCGCGCTTCATTGTTCCGTAAATGGCCACGCGCGTTGATTCGTTCCTCCGCATGCGCTAGTTCAGCCGCTTCGTGACCGTCTTCACAATCTGCTTGTTCGAAATAAATCCTTCCATCACCACCGTCGTCTCGAGGCGGAGTTCTTGTAACCATCCGTCATCGAGCCGGACGGTTGCCTGCCCTTTCGAATCGACGCTCACCTGCACCTCGAGCACCGACCCTTCTGTTGGCAATTTGATCGTAGGCTTTCCTTTTCCGACGACGCTGAACCGCGCCAGGTTCTTCTCTTTGTTGTAATCAAGCAACTTATAAACCAATGTGACTTCGCTGTTCTCCGTCTTGGCCCCGGCCTGTCCAAAAAGATCGCTCGCGCTCTGCTGAAAGTCAAACTTGGCCGACCACTCGTCGCCCACGTTCACCAGTCTTTCGGGGAGCAGGATTCCCATGAGCCCGACCATTACGTCTTGCGAGCCCACTTGCGGCCCGAGCGGATTGAGGCCCACGCCTTCGCCTTCGAGTTCCAGTTTCGTGCCCCTACCGCTCGCATCGAATTGTCCGGTCAGCACAGAACCTTCAATCCCTGCGGCCGTTTTCTTGAGGAACTCTCCTGCCTCTTCGTTTTCAGGCGTGGGCTTTGCGAATCCGGCGGCGACCTTGTTCGTTTTGATTGTCACGTTCGTCAAACCGCCTTTCGTCGCCCCCACCGCGATGTTCTGCATGGCATTGAGGAACGTGTCTTGCCTGACGACCTCTCCCTCTTTGCTCCCTGGCAGCGAAATTTCGATCCCATTGGTCAACGAGTAGTCGAACTTGCTACCCTCCCTGTACTTGACCTTGATCGCGATGGGTTCGCTTGAAGCCGTTGCTGGCACAGGGACTTCACTCATTATCGGTGGGGGTGGAGTTAAGTTTTCTGTGTCCGATAGCGTGGCCGATGGCTGCGATGGACTCTTTGCGGTGGGCACGGTCTTACCCCCACCTCGCTCTTCTGCGCAGCCCATTGCCAGCAGAACTAAGACGATCCAATTTAGCCGAAGATTGAGGTTCATGGCGTCACGGGCCTTCTCGCTATTGTGGCTTCGAGCCTCGCCATTAGTTCGTTTGCAAGCCTGGATTCGTCCAAACACCGCCTTTTTCCGGCAATGGATGGATATTCGAAGACAAGCGCCGGATCGACCAAAGGCAATCCGACGGGGACGCTCGCCTGCAAAAGGACCGCAGACTGCGTCAATCGCAGCGCGCAGCCACAAACTTTTTCTCCAGTGACAGGGTCGACAACGTCGTTGGGCGAGACGTGCGCGAAGCAGTCCGCAGTGTGGCCCGCATTTCGTACATGGCTCGTTTTTTCCGCGAGGACCGCAGAAATCCCAGAAGCGGTCAGCGCACACGCAAGTGGCTCGACGATCCTGCGATAAACACTTGCCACGCGCCGCGCGTAGTTTTCGTGCAGCCCGATGTCGTCCAGGTTTGCCGCAATGCTGACCGTCACATCGTGCCCGTGCAAAACAGCCTTGCCCCCTGTCGGTCGCACGACCCAATTAATGGACGCCAGATCAATCAGAGCCTTCTCGGCCCTCTGGAACCGTCCCAGACTGACCCATGCCCCCCCCCACCGGTAAATGCGCGCGTATACCCCCCCCGACTCCGCCAGAGCAAGCAGTTCGGCGTCCCTTGCCATGTTCTCATGGCCACTAAGTGGGAACGGCACTACAATGACTTTCGTTCCCATGCCTCAGCAGTACGGAGGAGGAACGACGGCACTGCTGAGGCTCGAGGTATGCGGACAGCCCTCATACAGTTGAGGCTTCCCGCTGCAGTTGCCATTTGACGTCCAGATCCTTGACCGCCTTCGCTTCGTTGAGCCTGCCGACCACCTGCGAAACGGGAGCGTCGTGGAGCAGGTCGGGATTCGTCTCAGCCTCTTTGCAGATCGCGATCAACGCGTCGCAGAAGGCGTCGAGCGTCTCTTTGCACTCCGTCTCAGTCGGCTCGATCATCAGGCACTCCGGCACGATCAGAGGAAAATAGTTGGTGGGGGGATGGAAACCGTAATCAATGAGCCGCTTGCTGATGTCTAGCACTCGGATTCCATATTTTTTATAGCGCGCACCGGTCAGGACGCACTCGTGCATGCACGGCCTATCGTACGCGGGCGGCAAAACGTCGCGCAGACGCGCCTTGACGTAGTTCGCGTTCAGAACAGCGTGTCGGCTGATCTCGGGCAAGCCCTCTTTTCCGTAAGCCATGAGATAAGTGAGCGCTCGTACCGCCATCAAGAACTGCCCATAAAAACCGCTCACGCGACCGATGCTCAATGGGCGTTGCACGTCCAAAAACGGCACACCACCTTTGCGCACAAGGTGCGGGACCGGCAAGAACGGTGCAAGGTGCGACTTCACCCCGATCGCGCCGC
>CAYYZP010000152.1:0-7318 GCA_964476165.1 uncultured Fimbriimonadaceae bacterium | reverse complement strand
GACTTCGCGTTCCAGACCAAGTGCCAGAAAAGGATCGCGGAGTACAAGGCGAACGGCGGGACGATCTTACTCGTCTCGCACAGCGGTGAGGACATCGAGCGCATCGCCGACAGATGCGTGTGGCTGCAAGGGGGCGAAATCCAAATGATTGGACTACCGACACAGGTCATGGGCGCCTACAAGAGGCAATCAACCTCCGACCTGTTACGAAAACCGGTAGCGGACTGATTTCGGAACCGTGCCGTGCCGAGATATGTTGCTGGTATAGTTCCTTCCGGCGACCAACGGGCGAGCCTCGACATGGACAAATCGATCAGCATCCAGTCAGTCCTTTATGAGCCGGACTCCCAGGGGCTTGAAACGTTCGTCCAATGCCTTTTGTCGCTCAATGTTCCAACCGGTTACCGGGCGGAAGTCCGTTGTGGAGACTGTAGCGCTGGTCTGATGAGCGAAGAATCTATTTTACGGTGGGAGGCGACGTTCAGCGCTCGATCGATTGGATTTTCTTACAGTCACTTTGGCGCGAACTTGGGGTTCGGTGGGGGACAGAACAGGCTCGCTGAAAAATCGCCATCGGACTTTGTGCTAGTCATGAATCCAGACACGGCGTTCGCATCGGACCTCGTCACAAAACTGATCGCGTTCGCAACAGGCAAAGAAAACTTTGGCATCGTCGAGGCGCGGCAGTTTCCGCTCGAACACCCGAAGAGGTGGAACACGCATGACTCAACGACGGACTGGTGCAGTTGTTGCTGCGCTTTGATCGATGGCGAGGCGTACCGTAAAGTCGGTGGATTTGACGAGTCGTTTTTTCTCTATTGCGAGGACGTCGACCTCAGTTGGCGGATCAGGGCGTTGGGAAAGAGCGCGTGTTTCTGCCCGGAGGCCGGTGTCTACCATCGAAAGCGACTCTTAGAATCTGGTGTCGAAACTGGAGGATCAGAGAACATTTGGGGACTGGTCGGGCTTCTCCTCCTCCAAAAAAAGTACGGCAAAGACCGTTTGTTGCGCGACCTGCTTGCTCTTCTCAATTCGCGCAAAGAGCCGCGGTTCGAAGAGTGTCTGCAAAAGTTCAACGAGGCTTCGCTCCTCCTCAAGCCCGCGACTATTGACGAGCGAGCGCTGGCGACCTTTGGCGCTGACGGATCGCCGAGTATCATCCGCTGGAAATACTGATGGAACTCGCCGGAACAAAACTGACGTTTTGCCAAGAGGCGATCCACGCGCTCCAGCAACACGGTGCGCGAGATGACGGCCCGCTTTTTTCATTGATGGTCCGTACTGTCGGCGACCGACCAGATCTTCTTCAAGAGGCGCTCTGTTCTGTGCTTGCTCAGACGGAGCAGAGTTTTGAAGTCCTCGTTCTCCTCCACTCACCGGACCGTGAGCCGCCGGTCGATGCAGTCACGAAGACCGTCCAGTCGTTTCCTGCGTTTTTTCAAGAAAAGGTTCGCGTCATCGTCGTCAAGCGGCCAGGAAGGTCCGCACCGCTCAACGATGGAATCGATCGAGCAAAAGGTCGCATGATGTGCATTCTGGACGACGACGACCTTCTGTATGAAAACCATTTTTCTTGCATTGCGGACGCGCTTTCAAACCAGCCTATGACCCATGTGTATCAGACATATGCCTCGCGCAGGCACATTTCTGTCTTGACCGCTGAACCAGGCGCTACCTTTCCGTACACGACGACCCTGATCGAAACGGCCTATACTGCACCGTTCGATGCCGGCGAGCAATTGCGCGAAAACTTTGTTCCGAGTTGCAACTTCTTCTTCTCGCGCCAGTACGCTAACGCGCTCAAACTTAGGTTTGATGAGAGCCTCGAGGTGCTCGAGGACTGGAAGTTTTTGATGGACATCAATCGGTTTTCCGACGTGACCACCGTTCCTGTTGTCACGACCGCGATCGGATTTCGTGCGAACAACACGAACACGGTCTGCAACCCAGCGCTTGATGATCTGTGGGCCGCCGCTAGGACGCGCATCAAGAGCAAAATCTTGAGCGAGCCGAGGATTCTAAGCGCGAACGAACTGAAGCACTTGTCAAGGACCTATGAACTGTTAGAAAAAAAGCAACGCGAGGTCGACAAACTCAAAGAAGACATTACGAGCCTTCTGCGGATCGTTCAAAAGATGCGACAGATCCTGATGCTGCCTGTCATCGGAGTTTGGCGTGTGTTGCCAATTCCAATGAAGTTGAAAATAAAAAGACTTCTGCGACGAAGCTAGAAGTCGTAGTTTCCGATGTTATCTTTGTTGAACACCATAGGATCGCCGAGAAGCACATTGTCGCCTTGGACCTTGCGCTCGCCGAGTTTCTTCGAAACGAACGTCGTCGCGCCCAGTTTAAGTTCTCCTCGTGCCAGTGCCGCCGCGACTTCGACGGTCAAGTAACCAAGATCGCGCGTGTCCCAGAGCAAGACTGACCTCACAGTGCCGTCCATGACGTGTTTCTTCATGTCGTTCGGTGTAGAGAGTCCGGTAACCAGGATGGAACCGGACTTTCCCGCTTGCTTGATTGCCTCAGCCGCATTCGGGAAGGCTACCGAGGAAATTCCGAAGACTCCTTTGAGGCCTGGATACGCCTTGATGAGATCGGTCGTCACCTCGAACGCGAGTTTTCCGTCTTCGTTCGAGGGCTTTGTCGCAACGAGTTTGAGGCCCGGATACTTCGCGAGCCGCACGTTCATGTGCCTCATCCACTCGTTTTGGTTCGCTGCGGTGAGGTCTGCGGTGACGATCGCGACATCGCCTTTTGCCGCATCGCCTCCGAGGTCTTTCGCCATCGCATCGACGAGACCAAAGCCGATCTGCTCAGCGGTTGCCTGATTGACGAAGAACTCTCGCGTGTCCGCGCCTGCATCGGCGTCCCATGTGATCACGTGGATGCCTTTATCGCGCGCCTTCTTCATGACGGGGCCGAGCACCTCGGGATCGCTGCACGAGACTGCGATGACATCGACTTCTTTCAAAATCCACTGCTCGATCATTTCTGCCGCGCGTTCTGCCTTGCCATCCGTCGGGCCGTCGTATTTGATCTCGATGTTGCCGAGATCCTTGGCGGCCATCTCCGCGCCCTCAGCGCACGACGTGAAATAGGGGACGCCCTTCTTCTTTGGCAAGATCGCAATGACGATCTTCTTAGTCTCGGTGACAACGGGTTCTCCCGTTGTATTTGTGGCGCCTTTGTCACCACATCCAATGGTCAATAGAGCGGCGAGAAGGAACAGCGCAAAGAAGTTTTTCATAAGGGGCTCTGATGTGCTTACTATTTTGCATTCTTAGCGGCCCTGGAAAGCAACGAGTTAAGCAAAACGGCACAAATCAGGACTGAGCCGACCACGATCAGGTTCAATTCGTCGCACTCCCAGTGCCAAGAGACGAATTGCTTGACCTCGTGCAGGAGAAGCAGGCCGAGCAGAGTTCCGATGACTCCGCCTCGCCCGCCGGTGATCGCCGCTCCGCCCAGCACAACTGCGGTGATCACATTCAGTTCCATTCCCTGCCCGATGTCTGCTTGCGCCGTGTTCCTGCGGGCCGCATAAAAGAGCGCGGCGATTCCAGAGAACAAACCACACAAGACGTAAACGCTCGTTTTGATGCGGTCGATTGGGACGCCGGAATATCGGGTCGCCTCCTCGTTGTGACCGATTGCGAATAGCGCGCGACCAGCGACGGTGTTGGACAAGAACACCGCTGTGCCGACCGATGCGAGCATCACGGTCAGGAGTGGGACGCTTGAGCCGACCAGGTTTGTCAGGCCGGTTTCAAAGCCCGAGATCGGCCGTGCGTGACTCAATCCTTCTGCGAGGCCATAATATGCGGCCAGCGTCCCGAGCGTGACGATCAACGGGTGGACGCGCATTTTAGTCACGACCAGACCGTTGACGAGGCCACACGCCGCCCCCACCACGACGGCGAGGAACGCACAAACGATTATCGGTTGCTTGTTTTCGTAGCAGAGGCCGAACGCCACGGCGGAAAGCGACATCGTTGCCCCCACCGAAAGATCGATCCCGCCTGTGATGACGACCAGCGTCATGGCTAGTGCGATGAGCGCGGGCTCCCAGATGAGGCCGAACAAGGTCTTTTGAGTGTCCCACTCGACAAATTTGGGATCGATCCGCCAGGCGACAGCCATCACGAGGAGGACCAGAACAGCGAGCGCGGCCTCGTGCCAATGATGAAACCGTTTCATTTCCGCCTCCTGCCGCGAAAGTCCGTCAAGACGGCAAGGATGATGAGCGCACCCTGGATCGCGCGCTCCCAATACACCGCGTCGTCGCCAAGTTTGAGGAACAATAACGCGGTGCGCACGATGCCGAGGATGAGCACGGCGATCAACACTCCTGGAATCGTGCCCTTCCCGCCCTTGATCGAAACGCCCCCCACCACGACGCACGTCACGACGAAAAGTTCCCATTGTGCGCCGAAGCCCGATTCGATGACTGAGAGCCTTGGTGCGCTAATGAGAGCGGCAATAGCGGTGAGCACGCCCATCGTGACGAACGCAAGGATTCTAAGGCCCTTTGCGTTCAATCCTCTCATTGATGCCGCATCAGGGTTACCCCCCACCGCGTAGACTCTAAGACCGAGGGGCGTCTGGGTGGCGGCGATCCATGCCGCCACGCACACCCCCACCGCGACGAAAATGGGAACCGGCAGACCAAGCCATTCGCCAATGCCAAACTTCCTCAATCCGTCAGGCAGATCGGTCACCCATTCGCCTTTGAGCACCAGTTCGGTCACCCCGCGCAGGCCAGTGAGCATGCCGAGCGTGACGATGATCGACGGCACCTTTCCGAAGACCACGAGCACTCCGTTCGCGAGTCCTAGCGCCCCCCCCATTGCGAGCATCAGTCCGACTGAAGTCCAGATTGGCCACCCCCAGTGCGTCATGGAAACCGCCGTGCCAAGAAAAGCCGCGAGCACGCCCGCCATCGAGCCGATCGAGATGTCGATCTCGCCGAGAACGATCACGAACGCTGCGCCGCACGCCATGATCGCGAACGGCGCGACCTGCACCAGAACGTCGCGCATGTTTTGGACTGTGACGAAACCTGGGTTCTTTAACTGCACCCCCACCACCATTGCAGCGAGCAACGCGAGCAGAGCCCATTCGCGCCTCATCACTTTTTCTCCTGGATTGCCAGGCTGAGGACTGTTTCAGGAGTCGCAGTTTCTCTTGTGAGCGATCCTGCGATCTTGCCTTCTCTCATGACAACGATCCGGTCGCTAAGGGCCAGGAGTTCGGGGAGGTCGGATGAAACGAGGAGCACAGCCGCTCCCTCATCGGCTCGCCTTCTCAATAGTGTATGTATCTCGCTCTTCGAGGCGACGTCCACCCCCCGCGTCGGCTCGTCGACTATGAGCACGGTGGGGGTGGTCGCGAGCCACTTGCCTAAGACCACTTTTTGCTGGTTACCGCCCGAAAGCGATGACGCGGGAGAACCAAGCGAAGAAGTTCTGATCGAAAGTTCTTCCTTCTGTTTTGAAGCCGCTTCTCTTTCTTGTTTTTTTGCGATCCAACCGAAGCGGGCAATCCGACCCCGGACCGACATGACGAGGTTTTCTGAGACTGGAAGCGGCAAAACGAGGCCCAGGTGCTGGCGGTCTTCTGGAACGAGGGCGATCCCGGCCTTTGTCGAGTCTTGAACGGAACCGGGCTTGAGCCGCTTGCCATCGACTTCGACCATCCCAATGTCTGCTCGGTCGGTCCCAAAGATCGCTTTGACGACCTCCGACCTCCCTGCTCCTACGAGTCCACCGATTCCAAGAATTTCGCCCGCCATGACTTGGAAAGACACGTTTTCGAAGACGCCTTTTTTTGTCAGGCCTTCGACGCTCAATCTTGGTTTGCCGGCCGTTCGTGGTGCGTGTCTCGTTTCCCCCACCTCGCGCCCCACCATCGCTTTGATCAACTGTTCGCGGCTCGTTTCGCCGACGTTCCAAGTCGCGACGGTCTCGCCGTCGCGCATCACAGTCACGCGGTCACAAAGGTCGAAGACCTCTTCCAATCTGTGCGTCACATAGAGAACGGAGACCCCTTTTCGAGCAAGGTCTCGGACGACGGACTTGAGCGTGTCCACTTCCCGCACCGACAAAGAAGCGGTCGGTTCGTCGAGCACGAGCAATCGACAGTTAGTGGCGATCGCCCTGGCGATAGCCACTAACTGCTGCTGCGCGATGCTGCGTTCTGAAAGCGTCCCCGTAAATGAAGCATCTTGGCCAATAGAGGCCATCCATTCTTGCGCGCGCCGGCGCATTTCGCGCTTGTCGAGGAAGAGCCCAAAGAACCGGCGCGGCTCGTGGCCCACGAAAAGGTTTTCGGCGAGCCCAAGGTCACGAAATGCAGTCGACTCTTGATGGACGACGCATATCCCCAAAGACTCCGAGCGCGCTACGCTCCCGGTCACGAGCGCTTCGCCACCAACTTCAACAACCCCCCCCTCTTGCACGTAGACGCCAGAAAGAATCTTGATCAGCGTCGATTTACCCGCGCCGTTCTCCCCCACCAGGCCGTGGATCTCGCCCCCACCGACCGTAAGATTCGCGCCGCGCAGGGCTCGGACTGCGCCAAACGACTTTTCCAGACCTTGGACGAAAAGGAATGGAGCGCTCACACTTTTTTGAGCAAGGTCACGCGCCCGATCGGGACCCACTCGACGGTCAGAATGTCGCTCCCGTTGACCCAGATCGCGGCGTGAGGATGCACGAACTTGCCAGGAATGAACTGCTCTCGCGGGACACCGCGCAAATTAGTCGGGTCGCCGTCGCAGAGTTGTGCGAGGACTTCGTTGTCCTTGCCCAAGATCGTCACCACGCTCGTGAGGTCGGGAACGAGCATCCGTCCGTCTTTGAAGTGCAAGTGGCAAGGCATCCGCATCCCCTCTTTCACGAACTTGACGTGTTTGCCTTCGAGAGTGAAGTACTGCAAACGGTGGTTCGACCGGTCTGCGACGACCAAGTACGGTTCTGCCCCCCTCTCATCGACCCAGAGACCGTGCGGACAGGATACTTGGCCCGCCTCTGAACCTGGGCCACACACTTTGCTCAAATACTCGCCGTTAGCCGAATAGCGGTGGACGTAACTGCTCCCGTATCCGTCACCAACGAACACGTCCCCGTTCGGAGAAAAAGCGACGTTCGTCGGACACCACTGGCCCGGATCGGTGTAGACGCCCGCTTCCCTCGGCATTCCGCGCTCCCAAATTGTTTCCCCTTTCAAAGTTGTCTTGACGACAAGCCTTCGTTGCGTGTCGCAGTGATAGAGGAACTCCACCCCCCCCTCTTTGCGGAGGTCGAGTCCGTGCGCG
>CAYYZP010000151.1:0-2959 GCA_964476165.1 uncultured Fimbriimonadaceae bacterium | reverse complement strand
CGACGATGACCTGGGTGGCGAGAGGCAGCGCAAGCAGGCGGTCCACGACCTCGCGGATCGTGCCCTCCTCATTAAGGGCGGGCACGATGACGCTCAAATCGGGCTCAAGGGTGCTGCTCACGCGATGCGTCATCTTAGCCTAAATCGTTAACCGCGCGGGGGCGTATGATAGTGCCATGCCGCCGCCGTTCGACCTTGTTGTGAGGGGGGGAACTCTGGTGTCCTCTGCAGGGCAGGCACTCGGCGACGTAGGGATCACAGGGGGCAAGATCGAGGCCGTTGGCGACCTGTCGGGGGCTACTTCAATCGAACTTTTGGACGCTTCCGGGCTTCATGTTTTTCCAGGAGCGATCGACACACAGGTCCACTTTCGCGAGCCAGGGCTCACGCACAAGGAGGATATCGCGCACGGCTCTGCCGCAGCGGTCATGGGGGGGGTGACGACGTACTTCGAAATGCCCAACACCGATCCGCCGACGATCACCGCCTCGGCGCTTAGCGAAAAATTATCCATCGCGCAAAAAACGTCGTGGGCGAACTATGGTTTTTTTGTTGGTGCATCTAAGTCAAACGTCTACGAACTTGCGACGTTAGAAAACATGCCTGGCACACCGGGCGTCAAGATTTTTGCGGGCAGTTCGACCGGGCCGCTGTTAGTCGACGATGAAGACACGTTGCGAAACGTATTGAAGAGCGTTCGCCGCCCCTGCCCCGTGCATTCAGAGGACGAAGCACGCCTGCGAGAGCGAAAAAAACTCCTCTCAAGCACGCCAAACGTCTCTGAGCACCCGTTCTTGCGCGACGCGGAGGCCGCGAGCATCTGTACTGAACGAATGATCCGCCTTTGCCGACAAACAGGGCGCCCGATCCACATCCTGCACGTGTCCACGCTCGACGAAATACCTTTGTTGCAAGCGGCAAAGAGGGAAGGGCACCCGGTGACCTGCGAAGTCACCCCCCAGCACCTCACGTTTTGCGCGGGAGATTACGCATCACTCGGCACACGAATACAGATGAACCCACCAATCCGATCGAGAGAGCACCGCGAAGCCCTGTGGGACGCGGTGGGGGACGGTCTATTCGATGTTTTCGGCAGCGACCATGCACCGCACACTCTCGAGGAAAAGGCAAAACCGTACCCCCAGTCGCCGAGCGGAATGCCAGGAGTGCAGACCATGTTGCCCGTCTTGCTCGACTTCTGCTCACAAGGGCGATTGAACATTCGAACTCTCGTCAAGATGGCTTGCGAAAACCCGGCGAAACTCTATGGCATCAAGAACAAGGGCGAGATTGTACAAGGATACGACGCAGACTTGGCCATATTTGACCTTGAGGCAAAACTCACAATCGACAGGTCATGGCTCAAGAGCAAGTGCGGCTGGAGCCCGTTCGCGGGCCGGACTTTGACTGGAAGACCGATCCACACGATCGTCATGGGGAGCTGGAGCGTTAGGGATTCAGCCTTGATCGGAAACCCAGCGGGCCAGGAAGCGCAATACACCTGGAAATAATCAGCCTTTCACTGAGAAACGCGCCACGCGCTCCTTGCGCCGACTCAGCACCCGCACTTCGAACCGGGGATCGTCCGCAAACTCGACCCAAACGAGCGTCCATGAACGATGATAGTCACCCAATGGCAGCGGCGTATCCGATAGCGGAGGATCGAACTCGCCGATGAGCGCGCCCGATAGAGGCAAGAGGTGCCACCACAAAAACCCATCGAGGTCAATCCTGTCGCGCGACTGCCAATGCGCGAGTTGGATTGCGTTCATCTCGACTGTAGTACCACCTGTAGTGTAAACAAACCTCACGTCGTCAATCTCGCTCTGATCAGATCGCACCTCGTCTCCAATCCCATAGGTCGGCTTCTTCGGAAACGACGACAACTGAACGACAAACGCACGCCTGTGTCCGAGCGCGCCGACGATGTTAGACCACCGCTCTTGCGTTTCTTCTTGATGCCAATACTCCTGTGCGGCCAAGAACCCAAGCCACCGCGACAACAAGGGGGGGGAAAGCCAGACAACGTGCTCGGTCGGCTTTTGCTCGTAGCCGTTCGACCACCAGCCAATGTTCTGTCGGTCTGACTGCAAGACCCGACTAAGTGGGGTGCGTGGATTTCGGGTCTTGAACAAGTCGCCGAGGGCGATCTTCTTCTCCCTTCGGGCGAGCGCAAACCCGCGCTCGAACTCGACCTTGATCGGTTCGGCAGGGAACTGCCCCGACAGGGCCGCGCAGGCAAAAGTCACCACACCTAACATGCTAACCCCTATTATCGGTCGGTTTTGAACCAGGCTTGACCGGAATCCGGGCTGTTCCGCTGGCTGTGAGCACCCCGTCCCTCAGCCGAATCTCTTGCACAGTGAGGGCGTCGAGTAAGCCGAGGTCGGTGGAGATGTCGATCACTGGGTTGAGGACTTTCAATACAACTTTGACAAGTTCTGGATCGGCCCGCTTCCAATCGAAATAGACCTTTGCGTTATGCAGATTGAGACGGTAACCATCGCCTGGAGAAAGGCTGGCGATGACGGCAAAGTTCGTCTTTGCGATCAGGAAAGTTCCCGTTCCTTCGATCCACACGACATCGTCGAAGATGCGCACAGCGCGGACTCGATCTCTGGAAACCGATCGACTATAAAATCGGCGAGGTCGCGCTCGGCAAGTTTGACCCACCCCCACCCGACTCCGCTCTTTGAAACGCGAAAAGTCTTTTTACGAAGCGCTAGCCCGAGGTCATAGCGACAGTCGGGAACGTCTGCAGAAAGTTCTTCTACGTGCAGGCGGGCAAGACTAAAATCTTTGAGACGAATGCTTAGGGTTCCGATCTTTCCAACCTTTGACCTCCACGGCTCTGTGTAAAAGGGAAGTACGTCCACCGAAAACCCGCTCGCAGACACCGTCGCCGATGTAAGGTTTCCAAAGAACCCGTCGGGCCGCGCCTCGACCTCGACCACTTTCC
>CAYYZP010000150.1:0-7489 GCA_964476165.1 uncultured Fimbriimonadaceae bacterium | reverse complement strand
GGCGAACTTCATCGAGGAATACTCCGTGTGGTATCCGGCGATCAGTTCGTTCTCGGCCTCGGGAAGATCGAACGGCGCACGGTTCGATTCGGCGACCATGCAGATCAGAAAGACGACTCCTGCGACGAGACCGAACGGCGTCAATATGAACCAGTTCTGCAACCACGGCACTGCGCCGAGCCAGTCCTGTTCCTGCACTTCGACGAGCGACGTCATTTTGAGTGAACCGCTTGCGAACGCGACCGCCAACAACGAAACTCCCATCGCGAGTTCATAACTGATCAGTTGCGCGGACGCCCGCAGACCGCCCATGAGCGAATACTTGTTGTTGCTCGCGTATCCAGCCAGAACGACACCATAAACTCCCAGTGAAGAGACCGCGAGAACAAACATGACGCCAATGTCGATGTCGCTGACCGGAGTGAGCAAAGCCCAAAACCCGGAGTGCGGACCCCAGGGCATCGTGCCACCGAGCGCGAACGCAGGGAACAGCGCAAGCGCCGGTGCGAAGAAATAGATCTTGCGATCCACGTTGCTCGGAGTGATGTCTTCTTTGAGAAAAAGTTTCAGGCCGTCGAAGAGCGTCTGCACGAGACCTGCCGCGCGATATTTATTTCCCTTTGCGTCGGTGACGGTGGGGACGCGATTGGGGCCGATGCGGTCCTGCATCCAACTGAGGAGCCTTCGTTCCCACCAGATCAGGCCCGGCACGAGCATCAGGATCGGAACGATTAAGAGTGCGACTCTGATTAAAGCCAGCACAGCGGGGTGCAACCCTTGGAGCCACTCAGTCAATGCTTTCCTCCAAGAAGCACGCCTTCGCCGTCCAGGCGCGCGTATGACACTTCTTTATAGGCGCTGTGTTCGCGGCTGATGGCGTCCATGATCTCGCCCAGGTTGAAATACGGCGTTTGCGGAGTAAGACGGACGAGGCACTCGCTAAAGATGCGCCAAGCCGGTTTTGCGTCGCCGGGCGCGGCGACTGCTTGCGCAAATCGCTGGACGCGCCGCTCGCAGTTCGTAGTGGTTCCGTCCTGTTCGGCGGGGGCGGCCATCGGCAGCACGACGCTCGCATAGTGTACGGCCTCGTCCATGACCGAAGTCTGCACGACGAGAAATCCGACGTTCTCTAATGCCTTTTTGACAAGGTCTTTATTGTGGAAATCATTGAACAGGTCGCACCCGACGAGCCAAAGGGACTTGATCTCTCCGATCGCTGCGGCGTGGAGGATTTCTCCTGTTGTGCGTCCTTTATTAATGGAGAGTTCGATCGCGCCTTGAGTGTTTGCACCTGTTGCGTAACAATTAAAATGCTTGTGTCCCTGGAGCGCCTCTATCACGCCTCTGCCATTTGAGAGGTTGAGGATCGCGTGGGAACACACGATGACTGCGTTCGATTCAATTGTCGCGGCGATCTGCTTTGCCGCTTCGGCGCACTTGCCTGCCTCGTATCGAACGACTTTGTCCGCGAACGAATCTGCGTCGGTGGGGGCATGGTGGACGACGATGACCTTCGCGCCGTTCTTGAACCACGCTTTGCGGACCCTCAAGAATACGATGGGCAACTCTGCTGCGAGATCGCCAAATATGACGATGGTCGGAGCGGATTCGAGCGAGGCGATCGAGTTCGCAACTTTGCCCGAAAGATCGAGCGTGTCCTTAGTCCAGCGAAAGTCAATGTCGGCGTTTGCGATGGATTGGAACAGGTTTTTAAGCGTGAACAGGCCCTCGTTGCTCACTTTTGGGCCCACGAGAACGCCAGCGGGGCCCTTTTGGAACTCGTTGAGGATCACGCTGTACGCATCGGCCCATCCTGAGGCGGTGAGCGCGCCGCTGTTGCGGACCAAGACCTTGGTGGCGCGGTGGGGGGAGTTGTACCAGTCGTGACCGAACTTGCCTTTGTCGCAGGTCCATTCTTCGTTGACCGATTCGTTGGTGCGTCCGTTGATGCGCACGAACTTTCCTGCGCGGTGGTCGAACCAGACGTTGCATCCGTTAGAGCATTCGAGACATACGCCCGGTTTCGTCTCAAGGTCCCACGGTCGCGCGCGGAAGCGATACTTGGCGGATGTCAGCGCCCCCACCGGGCAGATCTCGATGACGTTGCCGCTAAAGCGCGATTCGTATTCCGTGAGTTGATAGGTCGATGGCTGCATGAGCGCGCCGCGAAAGCGGAAAGCCAATTCGCTGTCGCCGGAGATCTCTTCCGTAAATCGCACACAGCGCCCACACTGGATGCACCGCTCCAGATCGAGCGTGACGTATTGGCTGAGCGGGAACGCCTTGGGCAGGTGGCGCTTCATCTCTAAAAACCGCGTGGTCGAAGGGCCGTAGACGAGCGTGTTGTTCTGGAGCGGGCACTCCCCCCCCCTGTCGCAGACGGGGCAGTCGAGCGGGTGGTTGACGAGCAGAAACTCGAGCACCCCCTTGCGGTCGCGGTGGATGGCGGTGGAGTCGGTGATAACGACCATGCCCTCCATTGCTGGGAGCGTGCAGCCGGCTTGCGGCTTGGGCATCATTCGGACGCTGCCGTCAGGCTGCTTAAACCCGACCTCGACGAGGCACATGCGGCACATTCCGACGGGTTTGAGGCGGGAATGGTAGCAGAAGATCGGGATTTCTAGGCCGAGGCGCTTGACCGATTCGACGATCATTTCACCTTTGGGGACCACGAGTTCGACCTCGTTGACGGTGATTCTGACCGTTTCAGTTATTGCGACCGCTGCCATGTGCGTCCGTGCCCTGGCAGATTTACCTTATATGGAGCCGTCTATGCAGTCCTGTTCGCCCATTGGCCCGGTGCCTTCAATGCGAGCCTCGTGCTGGTGAACGGTATCCTCGAAACCGCCGATGACGAACGACGAGACCAAGGGTGTGCGGGGGTCGGGGCGGCGGCTCGCGGCGATCATGTTCACGGACATGGTCGGGTACAGCGCGCTAAGCCAGAGGGACGAGGCGGCGGCGATGCGGGCGCTCTCTGCTCAAACTCGACTGATGGAGCCGGTGCTCGTCGTTCATGGCGGGCGGCTCGTCCGCACGATGGGCGACGGCGCTTTCGTCGAATTTGGTAGCGCAGTTTCGGCGTGCAAGGCGGCGCTTGAAATCCAGGAGGCGGTCGCGCTTTACAACGAGTCGGCTAGCGACAAGTTCCAGATCAGGATCGGCATCCATCTCGGTGACGTGGAGGTCGCTGACGGCGACCTCCTGGGCCACGGCGTCAACGTCGCGGCGAGGATCGAGCCGCTCGCCGAACCGGGGGGGGTGTGCGTGTCGGAGGACGTCGCTCGACAGGTCAAGGGCAAGTTCGCTGTCGATCTTGTGAACATGGGAGAAAAGGTTCTGAAAGGGATCGAAGGGGGGGTAGGCGTCTATCGAATGTCAGTAAAACAGGCTGTCGCACACCGGAACGTGATAAGCGAGGCGCAAAAGTTTCCGACCATCGGCGTCTTGCCGCTCGAAAACCTCAGTCCAGACCCCGAAAACGCTTTTTTCAGCGATGGCCTGACTGAGGAGATCCTGAGCGCTCTTTCAAAGATCAGGACCCTGCGCGTGGTTTCGCGCACAAGTTGTTTTGCGCTTAGAGGCACTACAAAGCCAGCGCAAGAGGTCGGAAAGATTCTGGGAGTCGACCATTTGCTCGTCGGAAGCGTACGAAAGGCGGGAAACCGCATCCGCGTCGCGGTGCAACTCGTGGACATCGCGAAGGACCGACCTCTGTGGAGCGAGAAATACGACCGCGATCTTGAAGACATCTTTGCGATTCAAGAAGAGATCACGGGCAGCATCATCGAAGTCCTCCAGATCGCGATTTCGGAGTCGGAGCGCGGCGCGATCGGTGGAGTCCCGACGATGAACCTCAAAGCCTACGAATCGTATTTGCGAGGTTGGTCCCTTTCTTGGACGAACCTGAATGAAGCAATTAAGCATTATCAAGACGCAATCCGGCTTGATCCCAAGTTCGCAAAGGCACACGCGAGCCTAGCCACGTGTGCGATCATCAATTTCAGGTTCTTTGGTGGAGACGACCAGAACTACGTGCGCATCGCCAATGAAAGTGCGCGAACTGCCATAGGACTCGACCCCGGATTGGCGGAAGCACAAGTCGCCGTGGCAGAGGTCGCCCAACAGGAAAACCGCATTGATGACGCCGTCGCGGCGTTTGAGACAGCGCTTTCTATTGATCCACGAAACTACGATGCGCTTTACAATTACGGTCGGCTTCTATCGGTGCTTGGTGATGAAGAAAAGGCGATCCAGATGTACACGACCGCCTCCGAAACACAGCCCGACGAGTATCAGGCCACGACGTTTGTGGCGGGAATAATCTTTCGGCACAGCGGGCGCGAGGCCGCAACGCCTGTGATGCAGAGCGCGATTGAGCGGGTCACAAAGCGTATTCGATGTTGTCCGACCGATGCCAGAGCCTATATTCTTGGCGCCTTGACACTAGAAGGCTTGGGAGAAAGTGACGCGGCGTTGAAATGGGCGAACAGGGCATACGAGATCGATCAGGGTGGGGGCACGCTGTACAACCTGTCATGCTTTTATAGGAACCGTGGCGACAATGAGAAAGCGATCTCGCTGCTCGAGACGGCGTATGAGAGAGGGTTGAACTTTACGGCGTGGCTCAGGCGCGACCCGGACATGGAAGTGATCCGCGACGATCCTCGAGTGCAGGATCTGATGGAAAAAATGGACGTTAGGATGGGCAGGGGGTGAGTGCGGGGCTCCCTTTTAGGAGTGCGGTGATTCATCGCAGCTTTGGCTACCGACGGATGCGTGTCGACGCGGTAGAGAAGGCTTAGATGAATCGACGCACTCCGAAGTTTCGGCCGGGTGGCCGGGGCAAGCCACGCCACTGCCCCGGTCCTGGAAGGACAAAAGATGTCAATCGCGCTGCGACCAGGGTGTCCAGTTGCCTGCCTCGTTTCGGGGATCACCCTAGCCACTCGACTGCGGCGAGCAGGTTTCGGGACAACCCGTGGCACCCAACGTTTTTTCGACGACTGCCGGAATGTTAGAATGAGGCAACTGAGCAAAGCGCGAAGCAGGCTTCGCGCACTCCAAATCGAAAGGGGCACGGTATCCTAACTTGGCGGATGGCGAACGACGAGCCTAGGGGTGTGAAGGAGTCAGGAAGGAGGCTCACGGTGATCATGTTCACAGACATGGTCGGGTTCTCGTCCCTCACCGAGCAAAACGAGGCGGGCGCGCTCGCCTTGCTCGAATTGCAGACGAGACTGATGGAGCCGATCCTAGTCATGCACGGTGGGCGGTTGGTCCGCACTATGGGGGACGGAACCTTCATCGAATTTGGGAGCGCCGTTTCTGCTTGCAAGGCCGCCTTGGAGATCCAGGACGCGATCGCTCGGCACAACGAGGCGGGCCCGGGGTTTCAGATCAGGATCGGCATTCATCTTGGAGACGTCGAGGTCGTGGACGGCGACTTGCTGGGTCACGGAGTCAATGTTGCCGCACGCATAGAGCCTCTCGCCGATCCGGGGGGGGTATGCGTCTCTGAAGACGTGGCGCGACAGGTCAAAGGCCGGATCGCTGCAGAACTTGTCAGCCTTGGAGAAAAATCGCTGAAAGGGATCGCCGGGAGCGTCGTTGTATATCGATTGGCGGCAAAGCAAACGACAGGGCATCGCGGTTTGACGCAAGACGGCCAAAAGTTTCCGACGATCGGAGTCTTGCCGCTCGATAATCTCAGCCCCGATCCAGACAACGCGTTTTTCAGCGACGGATTGACGGAAGAGATTCTTTGGGCGCTTTCTAAGATTAGAACTTTGCGCGTGGTCTCACGAACGAGTTGCTTTGCTCTTAAGGGAACGACCAAGCCCGCTCAAGAGGTCGGAAAGATTTTAGGGGTCGATCATTTGCTCGTTGGCAGTGTTCGGCGCGCAGGTAGCCGCATTCGAGTCGCCCTGCAACTCGTGGACATCGCCAAAGACCGCCCGATCTGGAGTGAGAAGTTCGACCGCGACCTCGAGGACATCTTTGCAATCCAAGAGGAGATCACCAATAGCATCATCGAAGTGCTCCAGATCGCGATCTCTGAGTCTGAGCGGGGCGTGATCGGGAGAGTCCCGACGAACAACCTGCAAGCGTACGAAACCTATTTGCGTGCATGGTCCCTGTCTTGGACCGACCTGCCCATGTCGATAAAACTTTACCAGGAGGCGATACGGCTCGATCCCACGTTCGCAAAGGCGCACGCGAGCCTCTCTTTGGATGCGATCACCACTTTCAGGTTCTTTGGAGGAGAAGACCACAATTACCTTCGGATTGCCTTGGAGAGCGCACGCACGGCTCTTGAGCTCGATCCCGGGCTGACCGAGGCTCAGCTTGCGGTTGCTGAGGTCGCCCACCAAGAGGATCGCATCGACGAGGCGATCTCCGCATACGAAGTTGCGCTTACAATCGATCCGCACAATTACGAAGCGCTCTATAACTATGCTCGATTGCTCCATGTGCAAGGAAACATTGAAAAGGCGATCGAGATGTACATTCGTGCATCCGACACACGGCCTGACGAATATCAGGCCACTGCGCTGGTATCTGGAGCGATCATTAGTCGTGACGGCATGGAGGCTGCGAAGCCGTTCGTTGAGAAGGCGCTTGAACGGATCGAAAAGCGTTTGCGCTTTTGCCCAAATGAAGCGCGCGCGTACATCCTCGGCGCTCAGATGCTTGGCGGCGTCGGGCAAGAGCAGAAAGCCGTACAATGGGCCGAGCGAGCCTTGCAGATCGATCCGAGAGGTGGCACTTTATACAACTTGGCGTGTTTTTATTGCAACCGCGGCGAATATGAGCAAGGGATCTCTTACCTTGAAATGGCCTTTGAAAAGGGGTTCAGCTTTGCGGCTTGGATCAGGCGCGATCCGGACATGGATCCGATCCGGAACAATCCGCGTGTGCTGTCCTTGATGGAAAAAATGGACGTGCGGATGGGGAAGAACTGAGCGACATCTTCGGCATTTCCCGGTCTGCACGATAGCCGCAGACCGGGGCACATGCCATATGGGAGTGCACTGATGTGATCCTGAGCCCGTCGAAGGACATCACCGCTTTTGGTACCGACTGCAACACCACTCGCCCCTTAGAGAACAAAGCGGCGATGAATCGCCGGACTCCCAAGGTTAGCCATTCTGGGTTTTGACGGCTCGCGGGGATGCTCGCCCTCCCGTCTCCTCCGGCAATGTACCGTGAATCTGCCAATCAAGGTATAGATTCAACTATACTAAGGGTTGGATAGGCAATGGCGAAGCAGATGCTGGAACCTCAGACCGACGACGAACTCCTCGAACAGGTCGCTTCAAGCGAGTATAAGTGGGGCTGGACGAGCGACATCGAGTCCGACACGTTCCTGCCCGGCCTGTCGGAGGACGTGGTCCGCGCCATTTCCGCGAAGAAGGGCGAGCCGGAATGGATGCTCGAGTTCCGTCTGAAGTCGTTGCGCCACTTTTTGACGATGAAGGAGCCGACG
>CAYYZP010000149.1:0-5024 GCA_964476165.1 uncultured Fimbriimonadaceae bacterium | reverse complement strand
GTAGGGGAAAGCGTTATAGAGACTCGCCCGGCAGCCACCGACCGACCGGTGGCCCTTGAGTTCGAGGAGCCCGCTCTTAGTGGCTTCAGCGACGAACTGGTCCGTCAGAGAGTCGCTGGCGAGCCGGAACGGGATGTTCATCAAAGAGCGGCTCGACTTTTCGGCGTGTCCGACGTAGAACCCGTTCGAACCATCGATGGCCTCATAGAGGCGAGCCGCCTTCTTGTCGTTCGCCTTGGCCGAAGCAGGTAATCCACCTTGCTTGATGAGGTGCTTGAACACGAGCCCGCACACGTAGATCGACCAGCACGGAGGTGTGTTGAACATCGACCCGTTCTCCGCTTGGACCTTGTAGTCCAGCATGGGCGGTAGCCCGGTGGGGGTTTTGTCGATCAGGTTTTGTTGGACGATGACGATGGTCACTCCCGCTGGCCCACAGTTCTTTTGTGCGCCTGCATAGATGAGACTGTATTTCGAAACGTCGACAGGCCGTGAAAGGATGTTGCTCGACATGTCGCACACGACGGTTCTTTCTTTTAAGTCAGGGTCGGAAATATAGTCTACGCCTTGAATCGTTTCGTTAGAAGTGAAGTGAAAATAGTCTGCGCCGCTCGATAGAGCAAGGTCAGAGTACTTTGGTGCGCGGGAATAGTTTCCGTCCTTGCCGTCGAAGACGACGTTCGCCTTACCGACGAGTTTGTGACAGGTGAGAGACTTCTTTCCCCATTCGCCTGTGACGGCGATGTCTGCAGAACCGCCTTGGGACAAAAGGTTCATCGGCACCATCGTGAACTGAAGCGATGCCCCCCCCTGTAGGAACAGCACCTTGTAGTCGTCCGGGATCGACATGAGCGCGCGAAGATCGGCCTCGGCCTCCGCCGCGATCTTCATGAAGTGCATGCCTCGGTGGCTCATCTCCATGACCGACATGCCCGAACCTTGCCAATTGACAGCCTCGTCCCTGACTTGCTCGAGGACGGGAAGCGGCAACGTCCCGGGACCGGCTGAGAAGTTGAAAACTCGGTCGTACGGTTGTCCCATAGCGTTATTTTAGCCAGTGGCTAGTCGGATGAATGAGGTCGGTCATGCCGAAGAGCCGGTAGAGGCTGACGCTGGCCCACGAATAAAATAGTCTTGGGCAGAGTCGTTCCCGACAGAGCGATCCGACTTGGCCGAGCCCCATTTGGAACTTTGGGGCAGTTTTCTGCTATAACTACACTATGAGGCGATATCTTATTGCGGTCGTTTTGACGGCCTTGACTTCTCTATTGATCGTTGGTTGCCAGGAAACAGGGGCGACTGTCAAATCCAAGCGCGACTCGCGTTACGTCGACGCTCCCAAATATTATGGCGTTTACATTGGAACGCCGACAGAAGCAGCAAAAGGCCAAGAGGAAGCGGTTCTTCAAATCCGGCCCGCAGCCATGTGGGTGATGAAGCGGAACGGGTCATATCTCATGGGAACTTATCAGTATCTGAGTGGTGAACTCGAACTTGGTTTTCGCGGAATCGATGGCGTTGAGGTCACGGCACTGAATCGTATTGTGCAAGAAGGAATGCAAGAAGTTGCTGCGAACCAAGCAGCGAAGAAAGAGCCTGACACGATCGAGGAGTATTACCAGACGGTCGTCGACAAGAACAAGGCGGCTGGTCGAAAGCCCGCTACGATTGAAGAACTCAATAAGTACTTGTACGAGTGGAAGGCCATTTATTGGCGCTTCACCATCCAGGAAGACGGCTACACGATGAAAGACTCCGAGCGCGGAAAGGGACTCTATGTTTTCAAGAAGGCGCCAAGCGATTTCGTGATGCCGGAGAATATGTACTCCAAGCCCTCGTCTGCGCAACAAGGGCCGAAAAACTTAGCAGGCGCCTAAGTATCTGTCGCCTCAATTGGCGTACACTGGCCTGCGGAGAGTCCGCAGGCCAGTTATGTCGTTAAAGGGCGTCGTTTCGCTGACTTATGACGGAGGTGGAATCTGTCATGTCGAAACCGTCTTGCCGCACTTAGAGGCCAATGGTCTGCGCGGAACGTTCTACGTCGATCCGGTTGGCCTTCTTGAAAACCTTCCCGAGTGGGGCAGCGCTGTCTCCAAGGGTCATGAGATCGGAAATGGATCGCTCTTTGCAGCCGTAACGACTGACGGTCTTCTTGATGGCTGGACACCGGGCATGGTTATAGACGATGTGCGTGCGGCCAAAGAGTTAATCGAAGACCTCTTCCCAGAGCAAACCCGGCACAGTCTTGCTTTGCCTTGGCAAAGGCCTGGGACTTCTGTAAATGGATTGTTTGGTTCTGCCGTTGCCATCTATTCGATGACGAAAAACGGGTTGGATCGGACGGCGAACCCGTTCGGCGGATTCGAGGATTTCTCATCGTATTTGTGCGACGGACATTCAGTCAACCAGATCATGAATCTAGTAGAGCAAGGACTCGCCGAAGACCGATGGGCTGTTCTTTCTTTCCAAGGAGTCGGGGTAGGCGATCCTGCGATCGACGCCTGTGTCCATTTGGAAGTGTGCCAGCGATTGGCTTCGATGAGCGAAGTGACCGTTCTCCCTGTGATCGTGGCCGCCGCCATCGTTCCATTGAAGCGGGCGGGCGTTCCCAGGTTCGTCTAATCGCGTAAACTAGCCGACCGTGGTTCCCACACGCGACGAGTTTCTTTTCATGGACGCGCTTGCGTTCCGCGTCGTGTTCTATTTGGGGACCTTCGCCTGCCTCGCGTACATGGCGTTCGTGTTCGTCAAAATGTCGCGTGTCTGGATGCAGGGTCGGCCCGTCACATGGCGTTCGGATTGGATCGGCAACGTTTGGAAGTTCGTCGTCGGACAGAAAAAAGTGCAAGGGAGCAGGCCGAGGTCGGGCGCGCCGATGCACCTCGGGATGTTTTGGGGGTTTCTTGGTCTGTTCTTGGCGACGACGCTTTTGGCCGTCGCTACATATGCGCCGCTGGTGGGGGTGCCCAATTTTCACAAGGGGCTTTACTACAAGATTTTTGAGACCACTTTCGATCTCGTGGGTCTTGTGTTCGTGATTGGAGTCGGTTGGGCGATTGTGCGCCGTTGGCAGGTTGTCCGTGCAAAGGCGAGCCCGATCAGCCATCAACCAGCCGACTGGTTTGCGCTGATCGTGCTGTTCATGCTTGGAGTCACGGGGTTTCTTTTGGAGGCGGCTCGAATTGCCGCATCGCCAAAAGAGTGGGACGTGGTCTCCCCCGTCGGTTATTTTCTTGCGCAAGGGATGTCCGGGTGGAGCGACACGAGATATATCGCGGTCTGGTGGTTCCATGTTTTGTGGGTGTGGGCGTTCTTCGTTTCACTGCCGCACATGCGCATCAAACACATTGTCGTCGCCACTCTTGTCGCCGCCGGAAAGCCCGAGAAGCCGATGGGGGCGCTCGTGCCGATCACGATGAAAGAGGTCGAGAAGACAGGCAAGATCGGGGTCGATGTCGCGTCGGAGTTCAGCCGCTGGCACCTTATGTCGCTTGATGCGTGCATGTCTTGTGGGCGGTGTACCGAGGTCTGTCCAGCGAACGGCGCTGGGAAACTGTTGAACCCGAAGCAAGTTGTTGCAGACATCCACACCGCCGCGCGCAATGGTGCCAACGTGGCAATGGCGGTCAGCGAAGAGGCGCTTTGGGCGTGTACGACTTGTAACGCTTGTGTCGAAGCCTGTCCCGTCCTGATTCCGCACGTCGAGATGATCATCGATGCACGCCGCAGTTTGGTCGCTGAAGGAAAACTGAGCGGAACGGGTGCCGTGATGTTGCGACAGGTGGCGAGTTCGTCGCACGCCTGGGGCCAGCCGCAATCGAGCCGCGAAGAATGGATGAAGGGCCTCGATGTGCCGCTTTGTCGGAATAGGCCGGACTTTGAATATCTGTTCTGGGTCGGGTGCGCCGGTGCGACCGATCCGGGTGCGATTAAGACGACTCGCGCAGTCGCCCGGCTGTTGTCGAAGGCGGGCGTGAAGTTTGCGTGTTTGGGAAACGAAGAGTCTTGCACGGGCGATCCTGTGCGTCGGATCGGAGACGAGTTCTTGTTCCAAGAGCAGGTCGGCAAAAACCAAAGCGTTTTTGAAAAATATGGGATCAAGAAGATTGTCACGGCATGTCCGCACTGCATGAACACGATCCGCAACGAGTACCCGGACTTCATGGATCGTGTCGAGGTGTTCCACCACACGGAACTTCTTGACAGGCTGGTGGGGGAGAAGCGGCTCGTTGCCGCCGATCCTGGCGACAAGCAGACGACCTACCACGACCCTTGCTATCTAGCGAGGGTGAACGGGACGAGCGACGCGCCCCGCCGCCTTGTCGGTGACGAGACCCACATGGACACGAATAACGCTGCCATCGTCCACGCTCTTGTGCGCGAGACAGATGGAGTTCGTCGGTTGTCAGAACCTGAGCACATCGGCAAGAAAACTCTTTGCTGCGGCGCAGGTGGGGGACGCATGTGGATGGAAGAAGAACCGGACAAGAGGCCAAGTAGCCGCAGGACTAAAGAACTTCTTGCGACGGGCGCGAAGCAGGTTGCCGTCGCCTGCCCATTCTGTCGCATCATGTTGGACGCGGGGATCAAACAGGAGACGAACGAGGATATCCGGCTTGTCGACCTCGCCGAACTCCTTGCCGAGGCGAACGAATGATTGTCGGCACCGGCATCGATGTGGTGTCAGTCGAACGGATCAGAAAAGCCATGCGCAACCCGCGCTTCGTCGACCGCATCCTCACGCCGCGCGAACGAGAGACGTGTCTCACAGTCGAACGCGTCGCAGGCCGCTGGGCCGCAAAGGAGGCTTTGGCAAAGGCGATCCCTTCGCTCCGGTCTTGGCACGCTGTCGAGATCATGAACAACGACCACGGCGCCCCCACCGTAAGTTTTCAAAGAGAAGACCTGTGCAATCTGATCGTTCACTTCTCCATCACCCACGACCGCGACTTCGCCGCCGCTATGGTCGTTGTCGAGCAACGATTCCCGATGTAAAACATGAGTGGGTGGCCCGGGCTGGCACT
>CAYYZP010000148.1:0-7567 GCA_964476165.1 uncultured Fimbriimonadaceae bacterium | reverse complement strand
TGGAGGAGCTGGAGGCGGCGTTCTGCGCCGGCGAAAAGACTTACTGCCTCAATTGCTGACATGAATTTTTTCTTCGTGGCCTCTTTGTCTAATTCGATGTCTGAAATTGAAACTGAAGCGGCGACACTGACGATAGCTAGTTCTGCGTTGTTGCGATTGTGCTCTCCATTCAGTCCTATCTGAAGTCCCTTTTGGACCACTCTAAACAAGTCGTCTATTTGGTCATCTTCTCGGCCGACATCTCGCGCAACCTTATTGGAAACCGGGTCGCTTTTGTGATAGATGAATGCTCCTTCTGATGGCAACTTTGAGACGAACCTCACGACCGACGCCTTCAAGTTCTCCCAGTTCTTGTGATAGTCGACGTGGTCGAGTTCAAGGTTAGTCAGCACGACGATGGTCGGGTCGAAGTCGTGGAACGAGTCGTAGGCTTCGCACGCTTCGACGACTGCCCACTCGCCCCCCCCTTCGACCACCGAGCCGCCGAACTGCGGCACCTCTGCCCCCACCACGATCGTGGGATCCATCCCTGCGGCGATCATGCCAGCGCCGATCATTCCGGTCGTGGTCGTTTTGCCGTGCGTGCCGGTAACGGCGATCAGTTTTTTGTCGCGCAATATCCAACCCAGAGCCTGGGAACGGCGGAACACCGGGCACTCGAGTTCCTTGGCGCGGCGATACTCGGGGCTCGTCTTTAATGGGATCGCATCGGAAAAAACCACCGCGTCGCCGGGCTTGACGACTTCGGCCGTGTGCCCGACGTGGATGTACATCCCAAGGGCGCGCAACTCGCCGATCAAAGGCAAATCCACCAGATCCGTCCCCTTGACCGCGAAACCGCGCGAGACCAAAAGCCGTGCGACGCCGCTCATGCCCGCTCCACCGATCCCGACGAGCACGAATGAGGTGTGACCGTCCAACTTGGAACGGTCGTCGAACGCCTCTTTGATCTCCTCAGGTGTCCTCATTTCGCCGCCTCTCTTAATATGCCAATGATTTCTGCCGCCGCGTTCGGTTTGTCCCACTCTGCAAGGCTGACGGACGCCGCTTCGCGCCTTTTGGGGTCTTGGAGCCAGTCTACTATCTTCCTCTCCAACTCGGCGGCCCGCAGGTCTCGTTGCAGAATCACATCTCCTGCGCCCATCGCCTTAAACTCATCTGCGTTCAGGCGCTGGTGGTCGCGGAACGCCGCCGGAAACGGCACGAGCACCGACGGTTTTCGGAACGCGGCGAGTTCTGCGAGCGTGCCCGCACCGCTGCGACACACGGCGAGAGTACAAGAAAAGAGCGCGGACGCCATTTGTTCCGCGTCGAGATACGCCTTGACTGTGTAGTCGGCGGAGAGGGCCATTTTGTTCTTGCTCGCGATCGTCGGCTCGAAGTGTTTGGTGCCCGTAATGTGCAACCACTGCACGGGTTCGCTCGCCATCCGCACGGCGGTCGCAAGCGCGATGTCGTTGATCGCCATGCTGCCCTGCGATCCGCCCATGACCAACACAATGGGCGATGCTTTTTCTATGGAGTGAGTGAGGGGCAACGCGCCTTGCGCGCTCTTGCGCAGTTCTGACCTTATCGGTAAGCCCGTGTGTACACTACGGTTTTCTGGAAAATATTTTGACGACGATTTAAATGTCGTGCAGACTTTGAATGCGTGCTGACCGAGGATTTGGTTCGTGCGACCGGGGACCGTGTTCTGTTCGTGGATGACGTAGGGGACGTTGAGCGATTTAGCAGCGATGACGACTGGCGCGGAGGCGTAACCGCCCGTCGATAAGAGCACGTGGGGTGCAAATTCGAGCAGCGCGGTGCGGGCGCGAGAGCGAGACATTGCGATTCGGAAAGCCGCCCGGATGCCGCGGGGCGTGTATATCTTATAGAGCGGCTCAGAAGGAAACCCGACGAACGGAATGCCTGATTTTTCGCACGACTTTCCCTCGATCCCTCTTAGGGAACCGAAATATTTGACTTCCCAGCCCGCGTCTCGCGCCCGGCGCGCGACTTCAAGTGCGGGAAATACGTGCCCGCCGGTCCCGCCACCCGTAACTGCCAGTCTCAGGTTCCGCCACCTCCTTGGTTTTTTCTTGCGCGACCATCGTCATCGCGATTCCGACGCCCATCCAAAGGGCGACGAGGCTCGACCCGCCATAACTGATGAAAGGCAACGGGATGCCGATCGGTGGGAGCGCGCCGTTCACCATCATGACGCTCGTCGCCGTCTGCACACCGATCCACGTTGCAAGCCCTGTGAGGGCAAGGCGTCCAAACTTGTCTTCGGAACGCGCGGCCAGCACCAAGAACCGTAGGGTGATGAAGCCGAGGATGGTAACGATGGCCAACACCCCCACCAGACCAAACTCCTCCCCCACCGTGGTCAACACAAAGTCAGTAGTGGGTGCCGGGAGCGACTGCTTTGCCGTTCCGTTTCCAACCCCCACCCCGGTCAACCCTCCCCTGGCGAGGGCCGCTTCGGAGACGACGGTTTGGAATCCGCCGTCGAGCCTGTTCTCAGGCTCCCATCTTTGGGCATGGACGCGAAAGCGCTCAAACCGGTAGGGCTGTTCGACGATCGCGACGCCTCCCAGCACGATGAATACTGCGGCGAGGGTGACAAGCGACCGCCGTGAGACGCCCGCGACTGCGATCACCATGAGGCTCGTGACCATGATGACCGCCCCTGTGGCAAGATCGGGCTGGCGCTCGACCGCTATCGCCAGGATGACAACGAGCAAGAAAGGAAAAGCGCGCTTTGTTTTTGGCCACCAGAGGCGATCGATCCTCTGTCCGAAATTGATGAATGCTTTTTTGGGGACTTGCCATGCTTCGTAGTTCGCCATCGTCGCCGCAAGGAACATCAGCGATGCGAGTTTGATGAACTCCGATGGTTGGATGGTCATCGGGCCGATTTTGATCCACCTTTGCGCGCCGCCGATCTCATAGCCGAGGGGGGTGAGTTCGACGACGGCAAGTGCGGCAAAACTCGTGAGCAGCCCAACCCATCCCAACCATCTCCAAACGTGCTTCGGAATTTTTATACAGAGCCAACAGCACAATATTGCGAAGAAGATATATCCAGATTGATAGCGCACTTCGCGCGGGAACACCGAGCCATCTGTGCGCGCGTATCCTGCGTCCCAGATCGCCACGAGACCGACTAAAGTGGCAATGAGGCAGGCCCAGAAAAGGTTTTGGTCGGGAAAGGCTCTGTTGAAGTTCATCGTTCGATCCACTCCTTTGCCATTTTTTTAAATGCGTCGCCGCGCTCCTTGAAGTTTGCGTAAGGCTCCGCTGACGCGCAACCTGGCATGAGGATGACTGCTTCGCCAGATTTAGCTTCCTTTATGGCAGCATTCAGTGCTTCTTGCATCGAATCGAAACTCGGCCAATCGCCTTTGAGTTGTTCATTGAGCCCTTGGCAGTCTGGGCCGAACAGATAAGCGGCGTGGTTCGATTCTCGAAGGTAGTCCCCCACCGGCGAAAAGTCGAGGTTCTTTCTGTTGCCGCCTATGAGGAGCCGCTGCTTTTTTGCTAGCCCGCGGCTACTGGCCACGACCGCCGAAGGGTTGGTACACATCGAGTTGTTGACGATGAGCACGTCGTTGCGCTCCCCCACCGTCTCCATCCTGTTCGCGAGCCCTTTGAACTTGAGGAGCGCAGAGAGCATCGCGTCCGCCTGGTCGCGCTCGAGTTCGCCGAGAATCGCGCATGCCATCTCCCACGCCATCATCACGTTTGCGACGTTGTGCTCGCCTAGAAGCGGGATGCTTGAGGCGTTGATTTCATTGCCGGACAAAAAAACCTGTGTAGCGGCGCGGGCGGTGTGGCCGTTCGAGGAATTCAAGCCGCTCGGTGAGAACTTTACTTTTCTTACGCGCTCAGGAATGTCATAGGAGGTCAATGATTTGTCGTCGTTGTTTAAGATTGCGTAGTCGCTCGATCGCATGTTTTCGAATATTCTTAGTTTGCAGCGGCGATAGTCGTCGAAGTCAGGGTGACGGTCGAGGTGGTCTGGCGCGATGGTAGTGATCGCGCCGACGAAAGGGCGAAAGTCTTTGACGGTCTCCAATTGGAAACTGCTGACTTCTGCGACGAGCACGTCCCCCCCCTTCATCGCGGCGTCGGTGAGAGTGACTTCCTCGTAGCCCGATCCTGCGATGTTGCCACAAAGAACTGCGTTTTTACCGACGGCGTTCAAGAGCGTCCAGGTGAGGACGGTGGTCGTTGATTTTCCATTCGTGCCTGTTATTGCTATAATGGGATCGCTGGAAACGCGGTACGCAAACTCGATCTCTCCGATCACTTCTTTGGTGGCCATGTCTTTGACCGCCGGATGGTTTCGCGGAATCCCCGGAGAGATGACGAGCAGGTCGTGGTCAACGGGATCGAGCCGTCCGTGCCAACCGGCCACGGCCTGTACCCCCACCGAATGGAGTTCGTCGACCGCGCTGATGATCGTCAGGCTGTCGGCGGGCTTTTGGTCGAGGACCGTCGCGGTCCCTCCAAGCGCAGTGACGGCCCGCGCGACCGAGATTCCGGAGCGGGCCATTCCCAAAACTGCGACACGCTGGCCTTCGAGGTTCATCCGATGGACCTCCACAGGACGCCTACCCCCACCGCGACCAAAACCGCTTGGAAAAGGTGGAACGTCCAGACGACGCGCGTCTCGGGCCAGCCCGCGTGTTGGAAAGCGTGATGTATCGGCATTCGTGGAAAGAGCCTCTTGCCCTTTCGGAGTTTCACTGAGGCGATCTGGAGCGGCACGGGGAGGAGTTCGATGATGAGCAGCCCCGACATGACGATCAACACCCATAGATTAATGTGGTTCGGTGCCAGGTCGGAGGGGCGACCAGCCGCCAAAAACGCCCAACCGAGCAACGCCCCCACTGGGAGAGCGCCGATATCGCCCATAAACACCCTTGCGGGGGGGGCGTTCAGGAGCAAGAACGGCACGAAGGACGCAGCCAACGCTCCCATGACAATGAGAACGGCCTGTTCCGCGCCGCCTTCTGACATTGAAAGGCGCGCGACGATGGCGAAACCAATGGCCAGCATCACCGCGATTCCACCTGCCAACGAGTCCATACCGTCGGCGAAATTGAACGCGTTCGCGAAGAACATGACGACGAACACAAGATAGGCCAGCACCCACAACTCCCTCACCCCCCCCATCCAGTAGGCCCCGAGGGCCACCAACAATTGTGCGACGAACTTTTGCTTCCATCCAAGTCCGCGGTTTGAACCTTTCGTTCTCGGCATGATGAAATCGTCGACAAATCCAATGAGCGCGAAACCTGCAATTAATATGATCGGAACCGTGCCCCCACCGCCCGAAACGAAGAGGATGGCGGCGACGAGCCCGACCAGAACGACGAGACCTCCCATCGTCGGTGTGCCCTGTTTGCTCGCATGCTCGGGGACGTGTTCGCTCACTTTTTGTTTGCTTTGAAATTTGGATAAAAGACTCATCACCACTGGCACCGCAATAAGCGACGCTGCGAAAGCGACCAGCGCGGCGGTGAAGGCATGATCGACGTTTCCAAGTCTCATTTGTGTGCGACCTCGACCGCCCGTTCGAGTCCTAACGCACGGCTTCCCTTTATCAAGACGGTGTCGCCGTCTCGCACGCACTTGAGAAACTCGCGCACTTTCGCAATATCGAACTCGACCAACTCTTCGATTCTGTCTTTTGGGAATCCGGTTTTCAGAGCTTCGTCGGCGATGAACCTTGTTGGACCGCCCGTCAAAAGTGCTTTGTCGACCATTGATTCGGCGAGGGCAGCCCCCACCCGGCGGTGACCGGTCTCGGTTGACTGGCCGAGTTCCTTCATTTCGCCGAGGACTGCGATCTTCCTTCCCATTGCTGGCAGTTCGGCGAGGGTCGCTAGCGCGGCGACGGTGGAGTCGGGCGAGGCGTTGTAGGTGTCTAAAACGAACGTCGCCCCTCCCCTCTCGACGACTTGCAGGCGCAACGGGGGCAAAGTGGCGCTTGGGATTTTTGCCACCGCGTCAGTTACCCCCACCCCGCAGGCGCTCGAAGCGAGGATAGCGGCGGCGATGTTGAGCGCCTGGTGGCGGCCGATCGTCGGGACCTCGGTCTCGAACTCTATTCCATCGAGCGTCCCTTTGATGTAGCACTCTTCCCAGTTTATCGAACGGTAGCCGAGCACGCGACAGTCGGCTTCTTGCGAAAAACCAAACGTCCTTGCGTTGCAGGGTGCCGCCTTCTTGAGTTCGTCAAGGAAAACGTCCTCTTGCCAGAGGACAGCGGTCCCGTCTTTCGGCAACGCTTTCAAAAGTTCTGATTTGGCGCGGGCAATGCCTGCGCGGGAGCTGACCATTTCCAAGTGCGAGGTGCCGATCTGCGTCACGACCCCCACCGTGGGTTGGGCGATACTTGCCAGGTGCGCGATCTGTCCTTCGCCACGCATTCCCATTTCCACTACTACTGCCGCCGTGTCTGCCCCCACCTCGGCCCAGAGCAACGGCGAGGTGTACTCGGTGTTGCGGTTGCCTTGGCTCTTGACGATTCGTCCAAGCGGCGAGCAGGCTGCTGCGACGAACTCTTTCGTCGTGGTCTTGCCCGCGCTTCCCGTTATGGCGACGACTGGCCGATTGAACTCTGCGCGTTTGGACCGCCCAAAGTTTGCTAGCGCACTACTTATGTCATCGACCACAATGTGCGGGCCTTTGATGGGTTTTGTACAAAGACACGCGATGGCACCCTCACTGAATGCCTTGTCAGAGAAGTCGTGGCCGTCGACGTTCTCTCCTTTGATACAAATGAAGAGGTTTCTTGGCTTGACCTCTCTGTTGTCGGTGGCGAAGCCACTGATCTCGCCTGATGCACCGCTGGAGAGTCCCCCCCCGCAGCGACTTGCGAACTCCGAAAGTGAGATCAGAGACATGCGAGCGCCTCCTTTGCGAGTTCTCGGTCGTCCATGTGGTGCTTTGTCCGGCCGATGATCTGATAATCTTCGTGTCCCTTGCCTGCGATGACGACGACGTCGCCGTCTTTCGCTATTGCTATGGCCCTACGAACTGCTTCTCGTCGGTCGATGATGGTTTCTGTTTCACTACCGTTGACCAGGCCCTCGACGACGTCTTTAATGATCTGCTCTGGATCTTCAGTGCGCGGATTGTCGCTCGTTACGATCGTGACGTCGGAGTGGCTGCTCGCGGCGCGCGCCATTTTTGGTCGCTTCGACTTATCCCTGTCCCCCCCACAACCGAAAACGGTCACGATCCGTCGCGGTGCCAGTTCGCGGACGGAATTGAGGAGTTTGATCAGCGCGTCGTCGGTGTGAGCGTAGTCGATGATGACGCTGAAACCGCGCCCTGTCGGCACCGATTCAAAGCGACCGGGCACTGGGGTCACGGATTCCATTCCGTGCGCGGCTTGCGCCAAAGAACAGCCCACCGCAAGGAGCCCTGCGAGCGAGGAAGTGGCGTTCCAGACGTTGAACATTCCGCCGACCCCCACCTTGAACTTCGCTGTACCCGCACCGTGCTTCGCCTCTAGAACCATCGATGACACGCTCTTCTCGATTGCGCGGCAGGTGAGATCAGAATC
>CAYYZP010000147.1:0-2473 GCA_964476165.1 uncultured Fimbriimonadaceae bacterium | reverse complement strand
TTTCGAAATATCCTTACGTCTTGTGCCAACACACGGTCGTCCGGGACAGCAATAAAACTCTTCCCCAGCAGGTCTGCTGCCTGATTGACGACTTCGCTCGCCACAAGTTCAAACGGATCATGGTTCTCCCAGTCAACGTTGATCTTGAGGAGCTCATGTTGCGTCGGAACGATCTGTTCATTGGAGCCGATTCTGAGCGGCACCCTCTTTGCGCTTTCGGAGGCTACTTCGCTGAGCACAATGGGGACGTTGAGTTTCGAATCCCATTCTCGCGTCGGAATTGATTGCTCAGTCTCCTTTTGGAAACTCTCCGAAAGGTGATATTGGGAAAAGCCATCATCGTTCCATAGTCGGAGTTCGACTCCGATCACATCGTTTCCTGGTTGAAAGACGACCTCGACGTTGTCCAGATTGCCTTTGTACTGAAATATCGCGCCCTTGTAATTCATCGTTGCGGCACGCAATTGGACGAGGTCGTAGAGTGAGTTTGTGTCTTTAACTGCTTCTGCCAGAACCTCCCGCGAAAATTCAGGAAGCCTCATCATTCCGAATCCCCCACCAAACTTTGCGACGTTATCCTGATTGGGCTCCATGTCGACGAAGTAGCGTGGATCAGTTTCCTTGATCAAGCGGGCGGCGAACCGCTTGTATGGACTGTGGTTCGGAATGGACATATAGATTGGATCCTCAGGCGCACTCGTCTGCGCAAGCAGTGCCTCTATCGTCTGCTTCGCCCGATTTCCCGATATTCGCTCAGGTACTACGATCGAATTCTGGAAGTCTTGGATCGCCTTGAGTTTAATTTCGAAACTCTTCTGCGCGTCCTCTCTTTCTTGTTTCGCGGTGCGGTGCAGAATCCAGGTGCCGTCCTTCTTCGTCCAAGTGGCGTTGAGGGCCTCGGCGGTGAGGGAGCGGGCGCGGTCGGCGGTCTCGTTGCGTAGAGCGAGGATGACGAAGTCGCGCTGCATAGTGACGTCGGCGAGCATCTTTTCGCCATACGCCTCCGCCATCGCCGCGACGACCCGGGCCACCGGAGCGCCCTTGTGGTCAAAGTCAAGGGCCAGCGGCGTCTGCGCTAAAGCCAGCATGCAAACCAAAAACATTCTTTTGGAACCCTCCAATCCCCATTATAGTCGGGAAATAGCGCTATTCCGCGACAGGCGCAACTGCGTCAGAAGCCGGATTGTTAGTTGAGATCGGCGCGGGAGGGGCGGGCGGATCGGGCGGCTGGAAGGTTGAATAGAAAATGGCAGCGATGATGGCAAGAAACAGTACGCCGAAGACGATAATTGCGACGATCCACGCTGTCTTGTGGTCGCTCTGCATCGCCTCTTGCGACGCCTCTTTGTTCGCGACCCTAGCCAGCGGCGATGGCCTTTCTCTGATGTCGTTCAGTAACCGGGCGATCCGCTCTGCGGGGACGCCCAGACCTTCCGCAAGGTCGGCGACCGTCGGGTTTGTGGCGCGGGCTTCCATGCGTCGTTGGATCTCCTCTTCTTCTTCGCGGAACCGTCGCAGGACTTCCTCGGCCTCTTCCGGCGTAAGGTGCGACTCCTCAGGTCTGAGTTGCTGGTCCATTTCTTATGTGGAGTTTACGCGAACGGGCGCTCCCCGCGAACGGCTCCTTCGACAGGGCTCAGGATGACGTTAGCGAGGAGGGGGTAATTAGGCGCCGATGACTGAGAAACAACCTGAGGGAAACACCACTCTTAAGAGTGGAGCCACCCACATTTCAAACCTTTGGATCCGGCTCGCTGGGACGCTTGCCCTCCCTTATTTATCAATCATCGATCATCAATCATCATTTCCCTTTCGCGCGGCTCGCGGGAACGCTCGCCCTCCCCTGTTCATCATTCATCACTCCTTATTCTGCACTCTGCACTCCTCACTCCGCACTCAAAATCAATGGTAACCTGGAAAGCGTGCGACCGGTGGAAACATGGACGGTTTCGGTACAAACACATTCCTCTCAGTTGGCAATCGACAGTTTACGGTCTCATCATTTTCCAAACTTCGGGAACAAGGTAAGAACCCAGACCGCCTCCCCTATTCGATCAAGATCCTTTTGGAAAACCTTTTGAGGCTCGAGGACGGGCTTAAGGTCTCAAAAAAGGACATCGACGCCGTCCTCAACTGGGATCCAAAAAAAGAGCCCGACACCGAGATCAGCTTCACACCCTCACGCGTTCTGCTCCAAGACTTCACGGGAGTGCCGTGCGTCGTGGATCTCGCCAGCATGCGGGACGCGATGGCGAGGCTGGGGAGAGATCCAAAAAAGATCAATCCACTGCAGCCGGTCGAACTGGTCATCGACCACTCGGTGCAGGTGGACGCCTATGGGAGCGAGGCAGCGCTCCAGATCAACCTCGATCACGAGTTCGAGCGCAACGGCGAGCGTTACCAGTTTCTCAAATGGGGACAGAGCGCGTTCACAAACTTCAAGGTCGTGCCGCCGAACACGGGAATCTGCCAC
>CAYYZP010000146.1:0-4400 GCA_964476165.1 uncultured Fimbriimonadaceae bacterium | reverse complement strand
CGCCGGCGGCCTGCGACCGGAAAACGTCGGCGAAGTCATCAAGGCTCTCCACCCCTACGCCGTGGACGTGAGTAGCGGCGTCGAGTCCAGGCCCGGCATCAAGGATCACGGCGCGATGAGAGAGTTTTTTGAGGCTGTGCAGGCCGCAGACTCCCAAAAATGACGCTTCAGGCACGATTTTTCGGCGGGCCGCGTTGAAGTTGCGTGGCGGGTCTATCCGTAGGGGCAGAAATGCCCCCGCTGGTACACTCGCCTCGCAATTTTTTGCCGGAGGCAAGTTCATTTGAGCCTAGTCATCGAAACGAAAAAACTTACAAAGACTTACAAGTCGCGGGGCGGGAAGGGCGTCAACGTCGTCGAAGACCTTGACATGGCCGTCGAGCGCGGCGAGATCTACGGGTTTCTTGGCCCGAATGGCGCTGGAAAGACTACGACCATTAAGATTCTGTTGGGAATCATCCACGCGACCTCTGGCGAAGCCTTCGTCCTTGAAAAGCAAGCCGGCGATATCCAGGCCCACAAGAAACTCGCCTACCTCCCAGAAAGGCCGTACTACTACGAGCACATGACGGGCCTCGAGATCATGCACTTTTACGCGTCGCTCTTCGGCATCAACAACGACGCCCACTGCAGAAAACTACTCGAGCAGGTGAACTTGGGGAACGATATGCACAGGCCCCTCGCGCATTACTCGAAGGGCATGCAGCAAAGGATTGGTCTCGCCCAGAGCCTTCTAAACGATCCTGAACTTCTGTTCCTTGACGAGCCGACCGCAGGTCTCGATCCGTTGGCTCACAAAGAAGTGCGCGATCTCATCTTACAGTTTAGAAAAGAAGGGCGGACTGTGTTCATCTCGTCACACGAACTCAGCGAAGTCGAACTGATCTGCGACCGTGTCGCGATCATCAATAAGGGCATCGTCATCAAGCAGGGCCACTTGCGCGACCTCTTGACAGGCGCAAGGATCGAAATGGCGTTCCGTGACATCGGGCAGGACAAGATCAAGGAGATCGCTCCTGCCGATTCTGTCATCTCGACGAGCGGAACGGTCGTCACGGCAGACTTTGCGGACAAAGGCGACACTAACCGCATCATCGACGCCGTCCGATCAGCGAAGGGAACAGTCGTGAGCGTCATCCCAAGACGGCTGAGGCTCGAAGACCTGTTCGTCGAGAGCGTCAAGGAACACACGGCGCAGAGAAAGGCGGAGGTGAGCGCGTGAGCATCATCTTATCGATTGCCAGAACGACCATCGGCGAGGCGGTCCGAAGAAGGATCCTGCTCGTCATCCTGCTCGTCGGAATCCTGTTCTTGGTCATCGCGCCTAGCCTCAACATGCTGACTCCGCGACAGACGGTCGTCGTCCTCAAGAGCCTGACGCTCGGCGTGATCCAGATCACGAGCGCGGTGATCGCACTCGTGTTAACGGTCTACATGTTGCCAAACGAGGTTGAGAGGCGGACCATCTATACAATCCTCTCGAAGCCCGTGCAGAGGTGGCAGTTCATCATTGGAAAATATCTTGGCGCGGTCGGTGCGCTCGGTCTGATGATCGGCATGATGGCGTTCACGCTGTTGTTCGTGTTCTCGGTCATGCAGGCCACGGAAAAGCCGATCCCGGCGATCGCTGCGTTCATAGTCACCCTCATCGCTCTCGTTTCGGCGTCGACGCGGCTCAAGGACAAGGCCTTTGGTCAAGTGGTCATCGGTGTGCTCTCGGCGTTGCTCGTCGCAATCCTGTATTACATCGGAAAAGTAACGGGCCACTTGGATTCGTTCGCCGAATTTTCACGGACGTGCCTCATGTTCTATGTGCAGATGTCGCTGCTCGCAGCGGTCGGCGTTTTCTTCTCAACGTTCGCGACTCCCGTCGTCAACTTCTTTCTTTCGGGCGGCGTGTACATGATCGGGTCGATGTTCAACACGTTGTTTGAGGCCGTTGCCAAGAGCACTGAGATTCCGGGGCCGGTCGTCGTAGTGATTAAAATTCTCCAGGCGATGGTTCCGAACTTCCAGAACTTCAGCGTCCAGAACTCGGTCGTGAACCAGGGCCAGGTGATCCAGGGCGAAGGGATCCATTTCATCAATCTTGCGGCTTATGGGATCGTCTACATTTCTATCCTCTTGATCGCCAGCATCATCATCTTCGACAAGAAGGAGGTTTAGCGAGTGAAAATCAAGGTCATCAAAGTTGTACCGGCTCTCCTCGTCCTGTTCGTGTTCCAGGCATGGATGCAGAACGTCCGGCTGTTTCCGTTTTGGTCGAAGAACTATTCGCCACGCACAGACACCGACCTAAGTTCGCTGTCGCCCGACCAGTTGCTCGCCGCGATGGCGGGCTTCCGCGAAATGATCGCGGGACTTCTGTGGGTCAAGGCCGACTCCTATTTTAATGAAGGAAACTACGACGCGATCCTCCCCATGGTGCGGATCGTCACAATGCTCGATCCGAAACAGATCGAGGTCTATACGACGGGAATGTGGCACATCGCCTACAACTTTACGGATGAAGCCCAACGCTCGGATCGTCGATATATTTCTCCCGCCCTCGCGCTTGGCAAAGAAGGTGCGAGGCTGAACGACTACACATACGAGATCATCTTTGACACCGGATGGCTCTGGTTCCACAAGATCGACGACAATTATTCCGAGTCGGTCAAGTACTTTGAACGGGCGTCCGCGTTTGATCGAAACTCGATGAAAAAAAAGTACCTTGAAATGGGACTTTCCGATTCGATGGCCTCGTACCGCACGGGAGTCAATGGAATTCCAGAGGCGAAAAAGGACCTGCTGGCCCACGCCCTCATTCGAAACGGGCAGATCGAAGACGCGCTCAATCAATTCGACATTCTTCACAAAGCCATTGCTCACAAGATCGACAACGTGGTCGATCCTGGCGAGGGGGCTGAGATGTCTAGGTCTATGGACACCATCGAGCAGAACCTTGATGCGCACTTGGTGCGCATGACTTCTCGCGGAAACTTCGCGCGCTTGCGAGGAGAGACGGATTTGACAGGCTACGATACCTATCCGCCGTTTGAAACGGGTTTTAGCGCGAGTGTGACGGTCATCGAGCCGAAGATACTTTTGGTGGAAGGAACTTGGAACGTCCTCCCGGTCGGTTGCAGGATTCGATTCGTTCTCCGCGACGCCGATTTCCTTGGCGCGATCCCCGGTGGAATGGTCTGGGACAAAGGAGAGGCAGTCGAGTTTACGAGTCCGGGAGACGAGACCTATTTGCAGGATCAGTTGTTCGTCAAGAACCAGCGGTTCAGCAGAAAGATCGACATGAGCCGCGACGTCACGATGTACCCGCTCCAAAAGGACAAGTACGTCATGGAGTTCTATTACAACCCCCGTAGTGCCCCTCCTCACATCCAAGACAAGTTCGGGTTCAACGGAGAAGGAATGAAGGACGCCAACTATTTGTCGACATCGGTCAGAGAAGGCCAGCGCGTCGTCTACGCGACGCTTGAGATTTCGCAAGACATGATCTATATGCGCGGCGACTATCGCAGAGGGTTGAAACCTGCGATCGTCAAGACCCCGAACTACGACTCTGCAAAAAGGATCGGATCTACTCCCAAGCTCATCCAGGTCCCTGGACTGAGGACGGAAGACTGATAAGATGCCAAGGGCAGGCGCCGATAGGCGGAATGCTATGATGAAGCATCCCGCCGGGAACTGCGCGGCAGATGTGCGCTGAACCCCGCCAGGATCGGAAGGTAGCAACGGTAAGGCGTTTCGCTGTGCGACGCATCATTCCCGGCGCTTGCCCTTTTTGTTTTGAGATAACGACGTGTCGCAACTTGCGCTCTACAGAAAATATCGAAGCCAGACGTTTGGCGACCTGATCGGTCAAGACCACGTCGTCAGAACTCTTCAGAGCGCGATCCAAAGTCAACGGCTTGCTCACGCCTACTTGTTCACTGGCCCGCGCGGAACAGGAAAGACCTCTACCGCAAGACTGCTTGCCAAGGCGCTTAATTGCGAGAAGGGCCCCGCAGTCGAGCCTTGCAACGAGTGCGAGGCTTGCACGTCGATCACGAACGGCTCGTCGATGGACGTCCTCGAAATGGACGCCGCAAGCGAATCAGGCGTCGACGATGTGCGTGAAGCGATCGTCCAAGCGAGCGAGTACAAACCGGCGTACTGCCGCTATCGGATCTTCATCATCGACGAGGTCCACGATCTTTCCCTCAAGGCGTTCGACGCCCTGCTCAAGACGATCGAAGAGCCACCGGAGCACGTGGTTTTCATTTTGGCGACCACCGAGTTCCAGAAGGTTCCGCCGACGATCCGGTCCCGTTGCCAGAGGTTCGAGTTCCACCGTGGGACGATCCAAAACGTCGCCTCGCGCCTGGCGTATGTCGCCGAAAAGGAAGGGATCGAGTTTGAGC
>CAYYZP010000145.1:0-6628 GCA_964476165.1 uncultured Fimbriimonadaceae bacterium | reverse complement strand
CGATCCCGGAAGTCAGGCCGTCGGTCGGCCCTTCAAGTCCTGAGTCCTTAGGACGAAGTTTCAAATATCAGCTTGATACGCTCCTCGAAGGCTTGAGTCTGCCGAAACTGAAGAAGCCCATCGAGTCCAAACTGACGCTTCCAGAGATCTGCGGTGGGGGACAGCCAGCCGGCGTCCGGATATATTTGAGTTTCGCGGCAAACCGTATGAACCACTATCGGACTCCCGTCGTCGAGGCGGTCGCGATGACCGATGAACTGCGGAAGACCCTGCAATTTCCAATCAAGGCCAGGACGATCACTGCGAGCGAACTCAAGCCGTGGCTCGAACAGATGTATCCGGCGGCGATCATGGACGGGCTGGGTGGTTTTAGAAGTCTCGAAGGTTCGTTGCAGATCGCACCGGCTGGCAACGACGACGCGTACCGCTATGCCATCGTCCAGGGCGGCGTGGACTTCGAACTGGACAACCGAGGCCGATCTTCCTATCAAGGCGACTTGGCGGTCGTCATCAAATATCGAAAGAGCGACGACGGCCTACACTCGGTCCGAGGCGTCTTGGAGACCAGCGTCCCCAAGGGCCCTGAGTTCATTCGCATGACGGGCACGATCGAGTCCACTCCCGAATAGGCGCTTGGGTGGGGGATCGAGCTTGTGTACTAAGGGTCTGTCTCGTCCCACACGACATTGCGCTTCTCCTTGATCATGATTCCGCCGACGATGGCGGTCATGAGTGCGATTCCGATCGGATAACTCAGGCCCGCAAGTTTGTTGCCAGTTGCGCTCGTCAACAAGAGCGCGATAAATGGCACCAGACCACCAAAGACGCCGTTGCCGATGTGGTAGGGCACGCTGAGCGACGTGTACCGAATCTTGGTCGGGAAGAGCTCGACGAGAAACGCCGCGATCGGGCCGTACACCATCGTCACGAAAACCACCTGCAACAACACGAGACCGCCAAGCTGAACGATCATCGTCGTGCCCTTTGGCGTCACTTCGGTCTTTGTTTCCATAGTGCCGTCGGGTTTAGGAGTTGTGGTCGTGACGACTGTGGCCTGGTCGTAGTCGACTTTCGTCGCATCGATCGTGGTCGCGTTCGTGAACTTTGCAGGATCAGCGACGCTGCCCAGTGCGGAGTAGATCGGTATGTACGCGAACGCGGCGATTGCACAGCCAGCCACGATGATCTTCTTGCGGCCAATCTTGTCGGAAAGCGCGCCGAAAACAATAAACAGCGGCGTGCCGAGTATTAGCGCGACAGCGACGATCATACTTGCCGAACTCTTCGCGATATTGAGCACCGTCTGCATGTAGTACAGCGCGTAGAACTGGCCCGTGTACCACACGAATCCTTGCCCAGCGGTCGCACCGAACAACGCAAGCAACACGAGACGCCTGTTTGCGGGATCGCCAAAACTCTCCTTGAGCGGATTGACCGAAACCTTGCCCGTATCCTTCAATCGGGCGAACATAGGCGACTCTTCCATTCGCTTTCTGATCAAATAGCTGAACACGACGAGCACGATGCTGAGCAAGAACGGGTATCGCCAGCCAGTCGCTTCGAACTGCTCCTTGGGCATCGAGCTGCTGACGACAAGGATCACGGCGAGCGAGACGAAGAGTCCAAGAGTCGCCGTCGTCTGGATGAAGGAGGTGTAGAAACCGCGCTTTCCGTCAGGCGAGTGTTCGGCGACATACGTCGCGGCTCCGCCGTATTCCCCCCCCAAAGCCAGACCTTGTGCAAGACGTAAAACTAGAAGGAGCATTGGCGCGAAGACTCCGATCTGCGCGTACGTCGGCAATAGTCCGATCGCAAACGTCGCGCCGCCCATGAGGATAAGCGTGAAAAGAAAAGTGGTCTTGCGCCCGACACGGTCCCCCATGCGACCGAAGATAACGGCACCAAACGGTCTCACGAGAAAGCCTGTGGCGAAAGTGGCGAGGGTGCTGAGGAGGGCGGCAGTCGGGTTTCCCTTGGGGAAGAATGCAGCCGCCATCGTCGTGGCGAGGCTTCCAAAAATGTAGAAGTCGTACCACTCGATCAGTGTCCCCGCCGAGCTGGCGCCGATGACTTTCCAAATCTTTTTCGTGTCCGCCACGGTAATGGGACGTTGAGGCACGATGAGTGGTGGCGAGTTATTTGACCTCACGCCCCTGGCCGCGGTCGTTCGCGGCAAGGCAAGCATGAGGGCGGAGGAGGGATCCGGAGCAAGGTGGGGGTACGATGCTTTCTAGCAAGAGCGTCTTTACAAACTAACATTTTGTAGCCATCAATGAAACTCACTATTAGAAACTCGGTCAAGAGAGCAATAGGCGCTCTTTCGCGCCGAGCTACCAAGAGGCAAAAGCAGCGTGAGGAGTTCGCTTGCGAACTCGCGCTAGAAACGATGATAAAGAGCGCGACCGCTGATTCCGTGCCCAACGAACTATTCTCAGACGCCAGTGACGAACTCTGGTTTTGGCTGAATACGGAAGGGGTTCGAAAGAGCTCAGCGCTGAATACAATCTTGCCGTCGATGCCGAGCGAGCACGTGCAGTTGCGGTACACAGGGGCTAAAGGCGACACTGTCCTCAAAGAAGCGTTCGATGCGTATACGCTTTTCAAAGAGACTTACGAAAAAGAGATCGGCCCCTTGTCAAAGTGCCGGAGTGTTCTGGATTTTGGCTGTGGGTGGGGGAGGATCACTCGGTTCTTTATGAAGGACGTCGATTCATCTCGGATTTGGGCGTGCGACCCCGTGCAGGACATGATTGACATTTGCAGGGAAAGCAACAGGTGGTGCAACTTTGACACGATCAACACAAGGCCGCCAAGCCCGTACGAGGACGATAAGTTCGACCTCATCTTTAGCTTTTCGGTGTTCTCCCATCTATCCGAAGACATGCACAAAATGCAGTTGGACGAGCTTTATCGAATATTGAGGCCGGGAGGACTGCTGATCGTCACGACGCGGCAAAGGAAGTACATCAAGGAGTGTGCCGCTATGAGAAATCTTGAGGATCTCGAATCGCTCCACGAAGGGCCAAGGAGCAGCGCTTCTGCGTTCCTCGACACGCAAGAACATTTGTCAGACTATGACAGTGGCAAGTACTGTTTCAGCCAGCTTGTCCATGAAGGGGAGTGGTCTTATTGGGGAGAGGCAGCGATTCCCAAAGAATATGTAATGAAGCACTGGACGAAGAGGTTCACGTTCCGTGATTTCATAGACGATGAGACAAGATGTGCGCAATGCGTGGTGGTGCTGAAGAAGCCATGAACAGCGGCGCGGGCTCCTGACTTTGCAAACATTTGCGTCGATAAAGTGGTGGAGATGAAGGGGCTCGAACCCTCGACCTCTGCAGTGCGATGTTCAGATTAGTGGGCATTTTAGGGAAATACGACCAGATTTGAACCTACCTGACCTCTGCAGTCACACTTTGTAGTGATCACATTCGAGATGCCTTCAAGCACAATCGGCCAAGGCTGGCCGAGCAAAGCGGGAAAGTTCAGTGGCAACGATTTCTTTGAGGTCATCAGCCAACGGCTTCACCTCTTTTTGATGTAGACGCCGTGCTAAGCATCAGGAAGTCGGTCAGGTTGTCTGGGGTGATGAGTCCGACGAGGCGTCCCTCTTGCATTACCGACATCACGCGTCCCTCACATGCCTCCATCCTGGGCAGTACCTCCGCCAGTCTTTCATCTGGCGAGGCCGACTGGTTTTGCCGAGTAAAGAAATCGGCAACCGGGCGATTCGCTCCGCCCGAGGCCAGAGCTCGTACCACATCGGCACGGCTCAGCACCCCCGCCACTCCCGGCGGTTCGAGCACGGGAAAGTCCTCTTGGAACCCCTCCATGAGGGCATCCACCGCCTTCTGGATTGGGTCGCTTGTTTCGAAGGTGCGAAACTTCGTTACCATCACATCTCGAACGTACACCCCGTCAAGCGCTTTTTTGACGCGGACGCCTGTCGCCTCGCCTGCCGCGCCGATCCACACGAACACCGCAATCAAGATCAGGAACGGATTGATGAAAAGCCCAACTATGCCCATCAACACCGCAAACGCCTGCCCGATGTTCGCCGCAACGTTTGTCGCCTCGACGTAGGGAAGGCGCATAGCCAAGATGGCCCGCAAGACTCGCCCGCCGTCCATCGGGAATGCCGGAATCATATTGAAAATGGCCAAGAAGATGTTCGCGGTAAGGAGTCGTTCCCAGATTGACCATTGGCCCTCTACTGCATGGCTGAGGGTAAGCGGTTCGCGACTGAGCCACACGATGACGGCAAGTGGGATGGCGAGGGCCACGTTTACGAGTGGGCCGGCAATCGCAATCACGAGCTCTTGGACTGGCTTTTCCGGCATGCGTTCCAGCCGAGCCACTCCGCCGATAGGCAGCAAGGTGATGTCCTTCGTGGTAATTCCATAGTGCCGGGCTGCCAACGCGTGCCCAAGTTCGTGCAAGACGACGACACAAAAGAGAAGCAGGACGAACCCTACTGCCTGCATTGCTTCTGCTGTGTCTTGCTTTCTCGAATAAGCGCCCCATCCGACCCAAAGGAGAATCAGGGGGAACAGGAAGTGGATTCGTAGATCAATGCCCGCCAAGCGACCAACGCTATAGCTACCGGGGATTCCGGCTGGGCGATTCGTTTTTGGAGGTGCGGGGGAGTTTTTCATACAAATGTCGCCAGGGGTCACGTTTGTTCCGCCAGCATCGGCTCAGCGCAACGGAGAACGTCCGACACACTTTCGATAAGTTTACAAGATGGCGAGCAAGGCCCGCCAGACGTCCGACCGCCAAGTCAAGGCCCACACGGGCGAGGGCCCAAAAGGTTGTTTGACCGCGGGCGGACTGGTCAAGGAGCAAGACGGGGGCGCTTCTGCGCGTGCCTCAATAGGATAGAGCCCCCCCTGAAAGGGGTGGGCTCACTGGTTCGAATCCATTCTCCAGCCCGCTCACTTGAGCAGCAACAAGCTTAGGGCCATGACGCTCATCCCCACGATGAGGCTGTAGATCACATCGTGGCCCTTACCGTACTCGCGTGCCGTCGGAAGGAGCTGGTCCAACGAGACGAACACCATCACCCCGCCCACCACAGCGAACAGGACCCCCTCTATTTGCGGCGAGAAGTAGGGGCGCAGGATCAAGTACCCCAGCAACGCCCCGACGGGCTCCGCGAGTCCGGACATGACGGACCAGTAAAACGCCGTGAGCCTGTTTCCCGATGCGTAGTAGAGCGGGACGGAGACGCTGACTCCCTCGGGGATGTTGTGCAGGGCGATCGCAATTGCGATCGCGATGCCGACGCTCGGGTCGTCAAGCGTCGCAAAGAAGGTCGCCATACCCTCGGGAAAGTTATGGATCGCGATGGCAAGAGCGGCAAGTTTCCCCATTCGGGCGAGCTTTGCTGCCCGGACCGGATCGGGCAGACGGGCACCAGTCCGAACAACCTCGAGTTCCCCAGGGTCACGGACCTCGTGAGGGTTATCCGCCTTGGGAACGATCCGGTCAATGAGCGCGATCACGAGGATGCCGGCGAAGAACGAACCCGCCGTCCACCAAGCGGCATGGGTCTCGCTCAACGTCTTAGATAGCGAAGCGTGTGCCTTGGTCAGGATTTCGGTGAAGGAGACATAGAGCATGACCCCTGCCGAGAAGGCCAGTGCGACGGCGAGAAGGCGGTGGTTCGTCCGTTTGGCGAATAAGGCGACCGCACTACCGATGGCTGTCGAGAGTCCCGCGAACAGTGTCACGACGATCGCGATCCAAAAGTTGTCTTCGTTCACCAGTAAGAGTGGGCGGTCGGCGCGCCGTGATCGCTATAGGACGCGCAGCCCCGCTGCGCCGAACGCGAACGCGGCGATCACTGCCGCGACGACCACCGCGGCCGAAATGAGGCTGAAGGCGAGCCCGACCACACCAAACACGCCGTCATTTCCGACCATGCCAAGGCCGATGAGCAGCACCGACACCGAGCAGATCGTGTTCGTCACGGGGAGTGGGGCCATCATTGCAAGCGACGCGATCAGCACGCCCACGCCCAGAATCGATGAATGGCGACCGACCCACGGCCATCGCGGCTTCAGAAAGCGTTCGAAACGCGCGAGGAACCTGGGCATGGCGTCGATCATCTTGGCCGCCTTGCCGGCCTTGATCTTGCGGACCAGCAGACGCTGCGGCAGCCAAGGAGTCCTTCGACCGGCGATCATTTGGCACGCCAGGATCACAAGGGCCGCACCAAATGGCACTGTGAGCCCAGGAGGCGTAAACGGGACGGCAATGGGGAGAGCGAGCAATATGAAGAGCACCGCAAAGCTCCTTGCCCCCACGCGGCTCACGACGTCCCCGATCGTCATCTCCTGACCGTCATCAAAGATAGCTTGGAGCTCTTCGGAGAGTCTCATGGCCGTCATACGCAACACCTCGCGTTCAGCCTGCGACCTCTGTCGCTTGCAAACCCATCGGCTCTGTGGAGAACGACCGACGCAGTTCAGCAAAGTATGCGCGGTAGGCTTCCGTCTCCGGAACCTTGATTGCGGCGTCCGCCATCAGAATCAAGATCGAGAGGCTATCGAGGTGATTTATGACGAGGTTGACAAACCGAGTTCCATGAACAGAGTCATGGAGGGCTGCCGCTGCGAGACATCCA
>CAYYZP010000144.1:0-3179 GCA_964476165.1 uncultured Fimbriimonadaceae bacterium | reverse complement strand
CGGTGTTTATTCGTCCTTTATTTCCTCTTGATCTGCGTCGCGATCAACGCCCAAGAACAAGCCGCGCAAAAGAAACACCTCACACAAGACGATTATGTGAAGTGGGAGATGCTTGGGCCGGTCGACGTCTCCGATGACGGGAGATGGGTGCTCGCAAACATCAGCCGCGTCGAGGCTGATCCTTATCTCTTCGTGCGCAGCAGCGACGGACCGCAAAAGTGGACGCAGGAACTGAGCACGCGGGGTACGTTCAGCGAAGACTCCAATTTCGTCGTGTTCACGATCGTGCCGCAACGCGAGGCGGCAGAGGCGCTCAAGAAACAGAAGAAGCGCGTCGAGAACAAGATGGGAATCCTCAATCTCGGAACAGGCACGACCGCCGTGTTCGATGCAGTCGCCAACTGGCGATTGGTCAAAGGGTCTTCGAAACTCGTCGTCATGCGCTATGCGGCCGAGAACGCCGGGAAAGCGGGGGGGGACTGCGAAATCTTCGATCTAACGAACGGGAACACCACGCCTTTTGGAAACGTCAAGGACTTCGAGACCCACAAGGACAAGGGTCTGGTTGCGCTCCACACCGTCTCCCCCACCGAGAACGAGGGAATTCAGATCGTCGATTGCAAGACGATGAAGACGACCACGGTCGCGTGGGCGAAGATGCACTTTAGCAACATGGTTTGGGCGGAGGAGACCGACGCACTCGCGTTCATTTCCGGCGAGGAGAAGGAAGGTAAAGAAGGCGACTGGACCACAATCGGCGTCGCCCGTGGGTTACTTAAAGGCGATAAGGAGCAGGCCGTGTTCGATCCCAAGACGATGGTGGGCTTTCCCGACGGCTCACGTATTATGGAGTCCTTTGGGCTCCGCATTCGCAAAGACGGAACCTCTTTGACGTTTGGAATCTCAACCTGGAAGGACAAGGAGAAGCCGAGCGAGAAGAAGGACGATGTCCCTGGCGTAGAAATCTGGAACACGAAGGACGTCGATGTGATTCCGTTGCAGACAAAGACTGCTGGACGCGACCGCACGCGCGCCACGCAGTGCGTCTGGACGCTCGAAAACGGAGGATTCAATGTCTTTGCAGAAAAGGGATATGACTCTGTCCGCCTCTCGCCGGATCACAAGATGGCGATCGCGTTCGACTCGCGCCCTTATGACAGCCCGGTGAAAGTCAACGGCCTCGAATACACGGACGTGGTGCTGATCGATGCAATCACTGGGACAAAGAAAGTTATTCTTGAAAAAGTGGTCGCGAACGCGTTCGGAGTCGACGCGACGACATTTTCGCCTTCACCTGAGGGTGGATATGCGGTCCACTTCGACGGCAAGGACTGGATTCTCCATGATCTGCGAAACGCCAAAGACACGAATCTGACAAAGGATCTCGGTGTGACGTTCATCGAGCGCGACGACGACCATCCGTTGCCCAAACCGCCTGCGGGCGGAAGCCCGCGATGGATGCTCGACGACCAGGCTTTGGTCTTGCACAGCGATTACGATGCATTTTTGGTGGACCTCGCTACTGGAAAGGTCACGAGAATTACGGAGGGCGAGAAAGAAAAGATACGGTATCGCTTTTTTGTCGGCGGTTTCGAGGAAGACGGGCCGCGGTTCGGCGCTCCGATGTACTTCAGTGTGTTCGACACGACGACCAAGCAGTCGGGCGTCGCGCGGTGGAAGATCGGCGAGGAACTCCAAGTACTCGCGGTCGATGATGCAAGAGTAACTTGGGCGGCAAGGTCGAAGAACACGGACCGCGTGCTGTTCGTCCATCAAACTTTTGAAGAGTCCCCCACCGTGTTCCTGACGAACCTGGAGTTCAGCGCGGCGAAGAAAGTGGTCGGCACAAACACACAGCAAAAGGACTACTACTGGGGCAAGTCTCAACTCGTCGACTACAAGGCGATGGGCAAGGAACTGCAAGGCGTGCTCATCTACCCCGCCGACTACACCGAGGGGATGCGGTATCCGATGGTGACCTACGTCTACGAGCGAATGTCCGACGATCTGCACCAATATCAGGTCCCGACCAACACAAATCCCTACAACGAGCAGCACTTTTCTCAGGCCGGCTACTTTGTCTTCATGCCGGACATTGCGTACAAAGACCGCCAGCCGGGCACGAGCGCGGTCAAGTGTATCGAAGCAGGGTTGAAGGCAGTGTTTTCTTTGAACGTGGGCGTTGATCCCGCTCGGGTTGGTCTCACCGGGCACTCGTGGGGGGGGTATGAGACGGTGTTCACGGCGACGCAGTCAAAGATGTTTTCAGCCTATGTCGCAGGCGCGCCTTTGACCGACCTGTTGAGCATGTACAACAGTTTCTTCTGGAACAGCGGACAGACGAACCAAGTCATCTTTGAAGTCTCGCAGGGCCGCATGGCCGTTCCTTGGTGGGAGGACACGAGGTCGTACATCGAGAACTCTCCTTTGTTCCACGCGGGCGACATCACGGCGCCGATCCTGGTCGAGGCGGGGACAGTGGACGGCGCGGTCGACTGGCACCAGAGCCAATATCTTTACAACACGCTCCGCCGCATGGGCAAAGACATGGTGCTGTTGGTGTACGCGAATGAGAACCACGGTCTTGCCGTCCCCGCAAACCAAAGGGACTACGCGATGCGCGCGCGGCACTTCTTCGACGTACATCTAAAAGGCGAAAAGCCCGCAAAGTGGCTGGAATCAGGCGTCCCTTTCATAGAACTCGGCGACGAACTCAAGCCGAAAGAGCCGCCTAAGAAAGATGGGGGATAGTGGGGAGTGATGAGTGTTTTCTTGCCTCAGTAGTACGGAGGAGGAACGACGACACTGCTGAGGCATGACGCGGCGGAAGACACCTCACCCCTCCCGTGGGACCGGGACTCGGAAGCCGGCCTCCTCTCCTCCAGCGAGGAGGCCGGCTACTTCTCAGTCCCCCAGGGGTTTCCGCCCTTGGATCGGCGCCAGGCGTCGCGCCAGCGATGGATCTCCACTACCCCCACCTCCTGCATCGGCTTTCTTCGTTCCGCAAGAGCCAGGGGGGGGAACGGGCGAGATGGCAGGGTCTGGTACCAATACGCGACGCTCGCCAAATTGAGCGTCAGGCAGTTGGCGTGGCCGTGCTCGATACTGGCGCGTAGCGAACGCGAGAACCGCACGGGGTCTTGAATATGGAAGCGGTAGCAGTGCGTCTTGCCGATCCA
>CAYYZP010000143.1:0-7805 GCA_964476165.1 uncultured Fimbriimonadaceae bacterium | reverse complement strand
GAGGCGATGAAGAAGTTCTTCGGCGAGATGCCAAGGGTCAAGGACTTTTCGATCAACCATGAAGAGATCGAGGGATTCGGCGACACGGCCTTCGTGCGCGGCACGTTCGCGATTACGTTTGTCATGCCTGACAAGTCGGAGGTGCCGGACAATGGCAAATTCATCGAGATCCACAAAAAGCAAGCCGACGGCACTTGGCTCATGTCCCGCGACATGTTCAACAGCGACATGCCCATGACCATGCCCGAGCCAGCGAAGAAATAACGCCGTCATTTCCCAAACACAGCCCGTCCCCCGCTCTCATTTCCGAGAGAGAAGGGGGGGTTACTTTTCTTCCTTGAACTCGGCGTCGATGACGTCTTCGTCAGGCTTGCCTGAGCCGACACCTGCGCCTACGGGCTCATCAGTGGACCCGGCTTTCGCGTTGTAGACCTTTTCAGCCAAAGAATGGCTCTCTGACTCAAGTTCGGAGTACGCCTCCTTGATTTTTTCTAGGTTGTCGGCTTCGATCGCGTCCTTGAGGGCCTTAGCTTTGTCTTCGACGCCTGACTTCTCCGCTTCGCTCAGTTGGTCTTTGAGGTCGCGGACCATTTTTTCCGTCGCACTAATCAACTTGTCTGCGTTGTTCTTAGTCTCCGCGGCATCGCGGACGCGCGCGTCCTGGTCAGCGTTGGCCTCGGCTTCTTTCACCTTTTGCTCGATCTCGGTCTTGCTCATGTTGCCCGAGCCAGTGATCGTGATCTTCTGCTCGTTGCCCGTCGCCTTATCGGACGCGGCGACGTTGAGGATGCCGTTCGCATCGATGTCGAAAGTGACCTCGATCTGGGGGACGCGCGCCGGAGAGGGGGGTATCCCGCTCAGATTAAACTGCCCGAGGCTCTTGTTGTCCTTTGCAAGCGGACGCTCACCTTGGAGAATGTGGATCGTGACTTCAGTCTGATTGTCGGCGGCCGTCGTGTAGGTGCGGCTCTTTTTCGTCGGGATCGTTGTGTTGCGCTCGATAAGTTTGTCGCAGATGCCGCCTTGCGTCTCGACACCTAGACTGAGCGGTGTGACGTCGAGCAACAGGATGTCGCGCACGTCCCCCCCCAGGACTCCCGCCTGGATCGCCGCACCGATCGCGACGACTTCGTCTGGATTGACGGTGCGGTTGGGCTCTTTGTGCGTGATCTTCTTGACGAGTTCTTGGACCATGGGTGTTCGCGTCGAACCGCCTACCAGAATCACTTCGTCGATCTTCTTGAGGTCGAGTTTTGAGTCTGCAAGAGCCTGTTCGACCGGCTTTTTGATCCGTTCGAGAAGGTCGGCGCAGAGGTCTTCGAACTTGGCCCTCGTGAGCGTCGTCTCAAGATGGATCGGATCGTTGTCCTTCGCTGTGATGTACGGCTCGTTGATGTCGGTGCTGACGTTGTTGGAGAGTTCGATCTTCGCCTTTTCTGCGGCGATCTTTAGTCTTTGGAGCGCCTTCGAGTCTTTTCGCAGATCGACGCCGTGCTGTTTCATGAAGTCGTTGGCGAGATGGTCGACGATCTTCTGGTCGAAGTCGTCACCGCCAAGGTGGCTGTCGCCAGCGGTCGACTTGACCTCGAAAACGCCTTCGCCAACGTCGAGGATTGAGACGTCGAACGTACCCCCACCTAAGTCAAAAACGAGGATGGTCTCGTTGGCTTTTTTGTCCAATCCGTATGCAAGCGACGCGGCGGTCGGCTCGTTGATGATGCGAAGAACTTTGAGTCCTGCGATCTCGCCAGCGTCCTTTGTAGCGGTGCGCTGGCTGTCGTTAAAATAAGCAGGGACCGTGATGACGGCTTGATCCACGGTCTCGCCGAGATAGGCTTCGGCGTCGGCCTTTAATCTTTGGAGAATGATCGCGCTGATCTCTTCGGGCGAGAAGTTCTTATCGACTGCCGGAATGTGGACGGTCGCATTGCCCTTGCTGTCCGCTTTGACTTGGTAGGTCATCCGCGAGGCCTCGGTCTTGACCTCTGATAACTTGTGGCCCATGAACCGTTTGATGCTGGAGACGGTGTTGCCGGGGTTGGTGACGGCCTGGCGTTTTGCGGTCACGCCGACCATGCGCTCGCCGTTCGCTTTGAAGCCCACCACGCTCGGGAGCGTCCGGTTGCCCTCTGAAGTGGCGATAACCTTTGGCTCGCCGCCCTCCATGATCGCCACGACCGAGTTGGTCGTTCCTAAGTCGATTCCTACTACTCTGCCCATCTTCATCTACCTCATATATTGCCGTATCTAGCAACAAACTTGAGTGTCTTGCACTCAATACTACGCCGAGTGTACCGGAAGGGTTCCAGGGGGAGGGTCTATAGGGGCAAAAGTTTAGGGAATCGGCGGGAACGGCGGGTAGCGGCGGGATGGGCGTCGAGCGACAAGCGTCACTCACCGCGTGACGGTCTGCGCGAGTCAGTCCGCACGAGTCGGTCCCCGCGGGTTATTCGCTGGTTCTGGCACGAAGAGGTTTGGCCATTCGTGATCGGGATCGCAGCAGCCACTTTGGGTGGGGGATTCGACGATCTTGAGAAACGTCTCTTCAAACTCGGCGTCGTCGCGGACGATGCGATCATAACTTTCGTGGTAGAAGGGCGGCCATTTTTCGCCGGACTTCTTGATGATCTCCTTCCCTGCTTTTGCTTTTGCCTTCTCGATGACGTCGCTCAGTTCGTACTTGTCACCATTGTGATTGTCGCAAACGGTGAACATCAATTCGGTGGCTTCTGGCAGGACACAAATGACCGCGTGCTCAAACTTGCGACCTTCGGTTCCCATCACGCGGCGCAGGAGGAGGGACATTTCATCTTCGTTGAGCGCTCGGCGGTGCTTGAACGTGACGTAATACGTCACGTTGTCAGCGCGCCAATGCGGCAGTCGGCCTCGCCAGATACTGAAGTTCGCCCACTTTGTCATGTGATGTACCTGCGCACGGATAGTACTTGATTGCGGGCTTCGGCAACTGGTCGGCAGGTGATCGTCAAGTAGTTACTAAGGGACAATAATGGGCAGGCTCCGATGAATTTAGATACGAGCGAAATGCGGACTAAGAGTCCGCGAGCCATAGGCAGGCTGAAGAGGCTGCGCTACTTAGGCTCGCCAGAGTCTTTCACCACTTGCATCGGGCCCTCGACTCCGGTGCGGGAGAGGATGCTGACGGCGACGGTGCGGGCCGTGGCGATCGGTAGATCGGAAGCGTCATTGGAGGTGACGCGCTCGAGTTTGAGGCCTTTGCCTTTGTCAATATATATGGCGTAGAAACGGGCGTCGGTGGGGGCGCCTTCGAGGATCAATGACCCGCCGTCGTCCGACAGTCTGCACACGGGGGGGGCGGGGCGGGACGGATCTAGCCAAGACGTTTCCGGGACGAGAGCCAAGTCTTTATAGGCCCGTTTTCGCAAGGCATAGTTGACCTGCTTCGTGTTGTTGAGAAACGGCTTCACGCTGTAGAAAACGTTGCCGCCGACTTTGCGCGACCGCGTGAAGTCGATCTGGTCTTCGATCTCTTTCACTGCCCAGTCTCCAAGTGAAGGAGCGAGCACGCTGGCGTTGTTCCCTGGCCACAGATGTCGGCCCATCGTGTTCGCACCCATCCAATAGTCGAGCAACGTGCGATAACTCTGATCGCTGTCGAGTTTCCAATAGAGTTGCGGCGTGAAATAGTCGAGCCATCCCTCTTGAAGCCAGAGGCGACAATCTGCATATAGTTTTTCGTACTGGTCGAAGGTGGTCCTTACCCCCACCGGCTGGCCAGGGCGGTAGATTCCGAACGGTGAGATGCCCATTTTAACCCACGGCTTTCGGTTCTTGATCCCTTCGTACACGCGACGGATGAACCGGTTGACATTTTCGCGCCTCCAATCGCCACGCGAGAGTCCCCCCCCACCTGCCAGATACGTCGCCCAACTGCCGTCGTCTGGAAAGTCCGCATTGTTCGCGTAAGAAGGATACGGATAAAAATAGTCGTCCATGTGGATGCCGTCGATGTCGTAGCGCTCGGTCACGTCCATGAACACACTAAAGCAATGGTCCTGTATCTCTTGGTCGCCTGGATCCATCCACATGAACTTTCCGTAACTTGGAACGGACGCCGGATGCGTCCTGACCATATGCCTGTCGCTGACCGGACGCTTTTGGCTCGGATGGTTCGCCCGAAACGGGTTGAGCCAACAATGGACCTCGATTCCCCGTTTGTGGGCTTCCTCGACCATGGTTTCGAGCGGATCCCAATCTCCCTCGGGGGCTCTTCCCTGCTCGCCGGTCAGGTAGTACGACCAAGGCTCGAGGTCGGAACGATAGAGCGCGTCGCCATGCGGGCGAACCTGGAAAACGACCGCGTTCATGTGGTTCTTGGCGCACACGTCCAGGATCGTGACCATCTCCTTTTTCATCTGATCGACGGGCAGGCCGGGCTTGCTGGGCCAATCGATGTTGGCGACAGTGGCGATCCAGACGGCGCGAAACTCCCTCATGGGCGGAACGAACTCCGGGCTCTCATTCATCAATGCTAAAGAAACTAAGAATGAAAGCATACGGTCACGGTACCTCGGCGGGAATGGTGATAGGCTTGGCCACTGTGTCAGACGCCTATATTGTCGGTCAGATAACGGTCAATGCGCAGAAACTAGTCCTGCCATCGGGACTTGTTATCGACGAAGTGGCGTTACACGGAGACGATGTTACGATAGAGCCGGCAAAAACACCGAAGACCAACGAACCGGCGCAAGTCACGGTCCGCATATCCGCCGAATCGATTCGCGAACACTTGGAGAGGAAGTCGCCAGATGGGTTGAGCGATTTTGAGGTCTTGGCGGACGCTGGCGTTGTCACGATCGCTGCGACGGCTCGGATCGTATTTCCTATCAGGACCACGGTGGTTTGCACGCTTGAACTTACAGAAAAGACAGTCTCGGTGAATGTCCAGAGCGTTGAGCCGGGCGCCGCGAGGCCGATCGTTGAGAAGCAGATCGCATCGGTCAATCCAATCCTTGACCTGAACAAGTTTCCGTTCGACGTCACCGTGTGCGAAGTGGACGTTCAAAACGGATCAGTGACCCTAACCGGCAAACTTGTGCTTTAGTGGTCGTAGCCGCCGGGGAACTCTTTCATCCAGTGCCACGCGTGGCCGATCGTTTCTTCAAGGTCGACGAACTGCGGGTTCCAGCCGAGTTCCGATTTTGCGCGTTCGCACGAAGCGACCAGGCACGCAGGGTCGCCAGGTCTACGCGCGCCTTCTTCGACCGTGACCGAGCGACCGACGACCTTTTGTACGGCGGTGACGACTTCCCTCACGGTGAACCCTGAGCCGGTACCGAGGTTATAGGTCTTGCCCCCCCCTTCGCTCTGCAACTTCTCCAATGCGAGCAGGTGAGCATTACAAAGGTCCATGACGTGGACAAAGTCGCGCACGCAAGTGCCGTCCTTTGTCTCATAGTCGGTGCCGTAAATCCTAAAAGTGTCGCGCTTACCGGCCGCGGCCAGGAGCACGTTGGGGATCAGGTGAGTCTCTGGGTTGTGATCCTCCCCAAACCTGCCGTCGGGGTCCGCACCTGCGGCGTTGAAATAGCGAAGGACCATCGCCTCCATGTCATACGCCTTGCCAAAGTCGGTGAGCATCTGTTCGACCATGAGTTTGGACTGGCCGTATGGGTTTGTCGGATTTGTTGGATGGTCTTCGTCGATCGGGTTCGTTTCTGGCTCGCCGTAGACAGCCGCAGTCGAACTCATGACGATCTTCATGACTTTCGCGCGCGTCATGGCTTCGAGGAGATTGAGGGTGCCGCCAACGTTGTTCCTGTAATACTGGCTCGGCTTGATGACGCTCTCCCCCACCTCGATATATCCGGCGAAGTGCATGACGCCAGTGATCTCGAACTCTGAGAAGAGACGATCGATGCTGGTGCGATCGCGCAGGTCGCCGAAGAAGAGCGGGCTGCGTCCTGTGGCCCGCTCGTGGCCGCGCTCCAGGTTGTCGAACACGACGTGCTCGATCCTTTTTTCCCGAAGGAGTTTGCACATGTGGGAGCCGATGTATCCGGCGCCGCCGGTCACGAGGATCATATTAGGTTTTTACCATGCCTTTGCGTATTGGTAGACGACAGGATAGAGGAAAAAGCACCAGGTATCCTTGTCGCCTTCTCTCGGGCGAGTGGCGGAACTGGTAGACGCGCTGGATTTAGGTTCCAGTCCTTCACGGGGTGTGGGTTCGAGTCCCTCCTCGCCCACCATGAGAAAGAAGTGGTACGGGGAACGAGGCTTTCGCTCGCTTTCAACAATCTCGTGCATTTGGCCGCGGTCGGTCGTACAGGCAATTGAGCCTGAATCCTTGTGGTTTAGCCTCAAGAGCCGGTTCCCAATCGCCAATGATTAAGGTCGGGAGAAATGACTCCACGATTTGATTTCAAGCCAGCGGTCGACTCTCATATTCGGGTTCTAATGAAATGAGAATCCTGTTTCTTTCGCGGCATTACTGGCCCGAGCCCTGCGACACACGGGAGAGCCAACTTGCCGCACTCATGGCGGCCAGCGGCCATCATGCGACCGCGCTGACGACTTATCCCAACTATCCGAACGGCAAGGTCTATCGAGGATACGAGCAGTGCATAGTTGAGAAAGAGACCAGGGACGGGGTGACGATCGTTAGGGTCCCGATGATTATGGAGAACCGTCGGACGAGACTTCGGCGCACAGTGAGTCGGTTTAGTTTCTTCCTGACGTCGCTTTTCTTGGGTGTGATGTTCACACGACGACCAGAAATCGTTTGGATCCAATTCGATTCGTTGTCGACGGCGTTTGCTGGTTACTTGCTCGCGAAGATGAAGCGCGCTCCCTTCGTGATCGAGATCAGCGATCTGGATCCTATTCGCGCGAATTCTGCATCAAAGCCGCGTTCGTTTCCAAGAGTGGCCAAGTTTCTTTTCCATCGTGCTTCGCGCATTGTGGTGCCGTCGCCGTGCATGAAAAGCCACATGAGCGAGCACGGTGTTCCAACCAACAAGGTCGATGTGATTTATAAGTGGGCGGACGAGCAGACATTTCGTCCAACGGTGCGCCACGAGATGTTCGGCAACAAATTTGGATTGAACCGCGTACACAATATCGTTCTCGCTGGAGATCATGAAGTCGCAGAGTCGCTCGATACGGTGCTCGACGCGGCGAAACGGCTTTCGGACGAACCAAGGCTTCAGTTTGTTTTCGTAGGCAGCGGCCCAGAGACTGCGCGCCTGCTGGAGAGGGCGGCGAAGGAGCGGATCGACAACGTGCGATTCATCCCCCACCAGAACCGAAGCCAGATGCCGAACATTCTTGCGTGGGGGGACGCGATGCTGTTGCATCGTGCGGGCGTGGATACCGTGCCTGCTAAGACGCAGACTTACATGGCGTCGGGCAAGCCGATTTTGTGCGGAGTCGCTGGTGAAACGATGCAGATTGTCGAGGACGCTCGGTGTGGAATTGTTTTCGAGCCTGGCTCGTCGGAATCGTTGGTGGGGGCGGTGCGTGAGTTTCTCTTGTTGTCGGAGGCCGATCGGGAAGCGATGGGCGCGAACTCACGTGTGTATTACGAGCAAAACTTTTCTCAGCAGACACTTGCGAAAGTTTACTCACAACTTTTTGCTAAGATCGTCGGGCCACAACTGGTGCTCGAGTCGGTTGAGCAGGAATCAACTTTGCAAAGGGCGGCATAGAAACGTTTATTTCTTCAGGCTGCTCTCCGAAACTCGGTGCTCGCGACCAACAATGGCCCCCTCCTAACCTCCCCCGAATTGAGGGTGCGCGGACTATTTATCAAGATTGAGTCGGGG
>CAYYZP010000142.1:0-2113 GCA_964476165.1 uncultured Fimbriimonadaceae bacterium | reverse complement strand
GACTGGGGACCTGGGGCACGGTCGCGTTCTTTGCAGTGATGGCGTTTCTCGGCGGGCTCTGCTTCTTCATTGGCACGCTTGTCTCACCGGGAAAGTTGACCGCGATTCCCACGGTCGGTCTCGTGACAGAGTTCGTCGTCTTCACATGGTGCGTAGTGAATCCTACCGCGCAAATCAGACTGTTGCTCATCGTCCCTGTGGCCACGAAGGTGCTCATGGGACTGACCGTCGCGGCGGTCATCATCGAGTACGGGTGGGGGAACGTGCCTGTCGGGTTTTTCACAGCGATCCCCATGCTTCTCGCTTGGGCTTATGCGACCGACAAGATACCGGGGCTCAAGTTCGGCGAGCCGCTCCACATTTTTTCACAAAGGGAACCGAAGAAGCAGGAATTCAACGGGTTCCTGGACCGGGTCAAGGAGCGCGAAGCGAGCCGCGCAGAGAAGGAAAGGCTCAGGAAACTCTTTGAAAAGAGCCTTGGCGACGAGGACAAGGAAGCCTAGGCGACGACCCTGGACTCAAATCCGAGTCCGTCCATCCGCGCCGTTATTTCCTCGACCGTCAATTGACCCTCGTCAAAGTCCACTGTGACCGTCCTTTGCCCCACATCTCCCACAACGAGCGCAACTCCTGACACAGCGCCAAGCGATTTTTCAATCGCCGCCGTACAACCGCCGCAGACGATGTCGTCCGAAACGAGAACGACCCTCACTTTTGTGCCAGAGCGCTCTCTAACGCGGCCACCAGCGTTGCATCGTCGGGCTTCGTTTTCGGCGAGTACCGCGCGATCACATTCCCGTCACGCCCGATCAAGAACTTTGCGAAGTTCCATTCGATATCGGCTTTGTTGTCTGTCTGTTGCAAAAGCCACGAATACAGAGGATGAATGCCCTCGCCCTTCACCACGATCTTGCTAAACATCGGAAAGTTCACTTTGTACGTCGCCGCGCAAAACTCCTTGATCTGTGCGTTCGTCCCTGGCTCTTGTCTACCAAACTCGTTGGCAGGAAAACCGAGCACCACAAACCCTTTGTCCTTGTAGTTCTTGTACATCGACTCGAGGCCTGCGTATTGCGGAGTCAGCCCGCACTTGCTGGCGACGTTGACCACGAGCACCACGCTGCCCTTGTACTTCGACAGTTCGACGGCCTTGCCGTCGATCGTATCGACCTTGAATGAATAGAACGAACCCGAAGTGAGCACGCTTGCGAGGATGAGCATTGTCGTCATGCCGCCATTTTACGCTAGGTCGGCGGACTTTACGCCCAATTGTGTCGCCTGTAGGCGGTTTCCGTCTGGGTCAGTGACGTTCATTACCACGCCGCGCGGGATGTCGTGGAACCCGTCCACCTTCACCCCAGCCTTTTCAAGCCGACCCTTTAGGGAAACGATGTCTGGCGTAATAAATCCGACCACGAACCCGCCTCCCTCGCCTCCATCTCCACCATGAAGTCCTAACTGCGCACCGTTACCCAGCGGAAATGAGGTCCAGTACTCCGAAGAATAGCCAGGTGTGAGACCAAGTTGGTCGTGATAAAACGCCACCGCGCGCGCAATGTCCGTGACCGGGCACCACACGGTGTCGAGCGTTTGAAATCCGATGTTGCTCATTTGATGATTCCTTTCACAACCTCGCCGTGGACGTCCGTCAATCGGAAGTCGCGCCCGAGATGCTTGTACGTCAGTCTCTTGTGGTCCATACCCATGAGGTGCAAGATCGTTGCATTGAGATCGTGGACGTGGACCTGGTCTTTCACGACGCTGTAGCCGAGTTCGTCTGTCGCGCCGATGCTCGTGCCACCTTTGACTCCCCCACCCGCGAGCCAGATGCTGTAGGCGTGAGGATGATGGTCGCGGCCCTTGAGTTTGCTGCCGTTGCGCTCCTCGTTCATCGGTGTCCTGCCGAACTCGCCGCCCCACACAACGAGCGTCTCGTCGAACATCCCGAGACGCTTGAGGTCCTTGACGAGCGCCCCCACCGCCTGGTCTGTCTGCCTGCACCTCAACGGTAATGAAGTCACCAGGTCGTCGTAGTCGCTCGTGCCGTGACTGTCCCACCCCCAGTGGTAAAGTTGCACGTAACGCACCCCCCTCTCTACGAGTCTCCGTGCTA
>CAYYZP010000141.1:0-5287 GCA_964476165.1 uncultured Fimbriimonadaceae bacterium | reverse complement strand
CGTTACCGTGAACCACACCATCGCCCGACTGCAAAAGGCGGGCTACGTCACCGCGCAGCCCTACCGCGCCATTTTCCTGACGAAGACCGGACGGGAATTAGCTGCGGCGTGCAAGAGCCGCCATGAAACAGTCGTTGAGTTCCTGCGTTCCATCGGCATCTCTGAACGGGTGGCGGAAATGGACGCCGAAGGCATCGAGCACCACGTCAGCGCAAAAACCCTCGAGGCCATGAAGAAGTTCGTGCTCTCTACTTCATCTCGGGCACAACGACGGCGATGACGACCGGGCGTTGGCGACAGCCCTTCTGGATCGCGCGCCGCATGACCGCTTCGATCTCCTTTTGCACGACCGCAGCATCCTTCATCTTCGATTCAGGTAAATAAGAAAGCGACTCGTCCACCCACTCCATGCCTTCGGCGATCACGTCCTCCGGCCCGCTGAAACCGCGCGTCACGACTTTGGGCTTGGTCGTCACCGCGCCCTTGCGAATATCGAGACCGAGCGAAACGATAACCACTCCATCGTGTCCGAGAGCGGCCCGTTCAGATAGCACTGTGTCAGTGACCGCGACGTCGCCGTGCTGATCGATCAGCACCTCCCCCCACCGCACTTCGCCGTCGTAGTTCGCTGACTCATCGTCGAACGAAAGGATCTGCCCGTTCTGAATTTCGAACACACGGTCCTCGGGCCACCCGAGCCCCTCCACCATGTCACGATAGATAAATTGATGGCGCGGCTCGCCGTGTACGGGCACGATATAGTATGGGTTCGTCAGCGTCAGCATCTGCTTGATCTCGTCCTGATACGCGTGGCCGCTCACGTGGATCGGCGTTTCGCTCTCATAGACAACGTGCGCGCCCAAGAGGAAGAGTCTGTTGATCGTGCGCCAGATCGCGCCCTCGTTTCCTGGGATCGGTCGAGCCGAATAGATGACGGTGTCGCCCGGTTTGATCCGCAACCGACTGTACTCTTCGCGAGACATTTGGCTCAAAGCCGCCATCGGTTCGCCTTGGCTGCCAGTGACGAGGATAACGAGACGCTCGTCGGGGAACTTCGTCGACTCTTCTAACTTGATGAAGGTCGATTCGGGGAGGTTGATGTAGCCCATGTTCGCTGCGAGCGAGAGAGTCTGTTCCATCCGTCTTCCCCCCACCGCGACCTTGCGCCCGACTTGCTTGGCGACGTCGAGCGCTTGCTGCATACGGTGGATGTTGCTGCTGAACATCGTGATGAACACGCGGCCCTTGGCCTCGATGAACGCCTTGAGCAGCCCTTCGCTGACCGCGCTCTCGCTCGGCCCCCACCCAGACCGATCGACGTTGGTCGAATCGCTGATGATTGCGAGGACGCCCTCCTTTCCGATCTCTGCAAGCCGCTTGATGTCGGTTACTATGCCGTCAACAGGCGTCGGATCGAACTTGAAGTCCGCAGTGAAAAAAACAATTCCTTGATCGGTGCGAATGGCAAGGGCGCACGTTTCCGGGATCGAGTGTGTGACGCGGATATATTCGACACTGAGTCCCCCCACCTTGATCTCACCACCGATGTTGACGATCCGAATATCGGGCTCGACGTCCTTCAGGCGCTCGTCGAGTTTGCTCTGGGCCATCGCCGCCGTGAACCTGGTCGCGAACACCGGGACATCAAGGTCCTGCAAAAGAAAACTGAGCGCGCCGACGTGGTCCTCGTGCGCGTGCGTGATGAAAACGCCCCTGATCTTGTCTCGGTTTTCGTAGAGATAAGTGAAGTCCGGAATGACGATGTCGACGCCGTAGTGCTCCTCGTGCGGGAAACTGATCCCGCAATCGACGACGATGATGTCGTCTCCCTGCCTGACGACGGTGCAGTTCTCGCCGATCTCGCCGGCCCCGCCGAGGGGAATAATTTGGACTGCGGACATAAATGAACCGCTATGTTACCGCGTGATTCCTTTGGGAGTGCGGCGATTTATCGCCGCTTTTTCTACCGACGACTGCACGGTATCGCTTTATCGCTACGAAACCAGTATGCAAAGGACCAAATATCTGCCCACTTCCAGATTACTTCGCCGCCCAGCCAAACCCACGGCGCATGAGTTCTGTGGCCTCCGGAGTGTCGAAGACCGCCCGGTTGTGGCCCAGCGCGCTATAAAAGACGCGCCCGATTCCAAACGTCTTCGTCCAGACGGTCGGCATCTTGCACGGATTGCCTTGGTGGGGGCCACGGTGGTCCGGGTGGGGGAACTCGCACGTCGCCAAGACTTCGTTCCCTGGATCGGTGTGCAAGTAATACTGTTCGCTCGTCACATCAAAGTCCTTGAGCCCTCGCGTGATCTCGTGGTCTTTGCAAAAATGCACCGTGTACGTGACACCGTCGTTGCCTGGGTGCGCGACCCACTGCCCTCCGGTCATGAACTGCCAATCGGTGTCGTTACGGAACGAGTCGCACATCCCACCGTGGCACCCTGCGATCCCCACCCCCCCCACGACCGCGCCGCACACCGCCTTGCTCTGCTCGGGCGTGATCTCCCCCATCGTCCAAACCGGTACGATCAGGCTGAGTTCGATTAAGTCTTGTGCCAAAAAAGCATCGAGCGTGTTCGAAACGGTCACATCGAACCCCTCTTGCTCGAGTATCGAAGCAAAGTGCCCCGCGACCTGCTCGGGCTCGTGCCCGTTCCACCCGCCCCATACGATCAGTGCTTTCCGGCTTTGCATGAGGTCGGAGTATACGGCGGTCACCTCTGGGCCCTTGTCTCTCCACGATTTTTAGAGGCGTAAGAATGACTCGTAGCCCTCTAAAAACGACTGTTAGCCCTCTAAAAATGGCTCATAGCCGTCTAAAAACCATTCGTAGCCCTCTAAAAGTCATTTTTAGACCTCTTAGAATCACTCAGAGAGCCAAGAAAATAGGCTCGATTGAACCTGAGTGTGGAAAACTCAAGGGAACAGACAGATACGGCAACCGAATCTGGACGTATGAATCCTCATAGGCCACAAGATCGGCCTATAAGGGGAACAAAAAATGCCAGGACAGTACTTTCGAAGCACAGACGCCGAACTTTCCGACTGGGCTTTCCACTTTGCAACAGAAGTGCCTGCGATCGTGACGGCCGCCGCACTTCCCATCACCGTTGACGACGCGTTCATCGCGGCGCGCACGGCTTTTTCTTTATCGTTGGCGGCGCACGATACCGCACACGCAAACGCCATGACTGCGACAAGCGCGAAGAACCTCGCAAGGACAAACTGCGTCAATCTTCTGCGTTCGCTGGTCACGCTCTTGCGCGCGCAACCGCTCTTCACCGACGCGCACGCGCTCCAACTCGGACTTCCCGTCTACGACCAGATCGCGACCGCAAACGTCATAAATGAGGCAATGTCGTTAGAGACTCCCGCGCTCAACGTGAACGCTGACGGGCGCTCGCGTGCGTCACTCCGTTCCCTCCCCTGGCGTTCCAGTCTCTTTAGCCGCAAATGATGTCGCCGGGGGAGGCTAGGAGGGGGGAATCGCCAAGGCCGTAGTGCAAGCCCCCTCCTTACCTCCCCCGATCACTAAGCAGTCTTGGATTGGATGTTTTACGGATCGGGGGAGGGAATCTGGACGCTAAACTAACGCACGATGCCGAAACTGAAGAACTGGAGGAAGTGGGCGCTGGTTGTCGCGTGCGTTTTTCCGTTCTTGGGCTATTGGTCCACCGGGCTGACCGACCTCGACGAAGGGTTTTATGGCGCGGTCGTCGCGAACATGGTCCGCACGGGCGACTGGATCACCCCCCACCTCAACGGCGCGCCGTGGTTTGAAAAGCCGATCCTCACCTATTGGCTCGCCGCGCCGAGCGTGATGGTTTTCGGAGAGGACTTCGGGCCGCGTTTGCCGTCTGTGCTGTGCACGCTGCTGACTGCGTTCGTGTTGTATCGCTTTTTTGCTAAGCACTTCGGGGCTGAAAAAGCACGAGTGATCGCGGCGGCGTACTGCGGATCGCTTCTCGTTGCGGTCGTCGGACGATTGCTCATGACCGACGCGCCGTTCGTGCTCGCACTGACTCTTTCTCTTACGACTTTCTACGAATCGATAAAAACGAACCCGAAGATGCGAATATGGACTGCGGTCGCGCTCGGATTTGCGGTGCTGGCAAAAGGGCCCGTCGCGGGAATTTTCCTTCTGCTCATAGCAGGGATCACCTATTGGAGGATCCAAGAAACAAGGCCGAACTTTCGCGGCTACTGGCTCACCGGGACAGCCCTGTTCGCCGCCGTCGTCGCAGCGTGGTACGTCCCCTGCTACATCGCCAACGGCCAAACGTTTGTCCAAAAGTTCCTCATCGAGCAAAACATCGGTCGCTTCGGTGGGGGCGACGCGGCGCACTCGGTCCAATTGTGGATGCACCCGATCTATTTTCCGCTCGAACTCTTCCTCGCGCTCATGCCCTGGTGCTGGTGGGGGATCAAGGCAAAGTGGTTCCAACAAGACAACGATCCGGTCCGCCGCTATCTCATGATATGGGGCATGGTTGTGCTCGTCTTCTTTACTTTGAGTGGCACAAAACTCCCGCACTATATCCTGCCTGCGATGGCCCCGTTCACCCCGTTGATCGTTCTTGCCGTGATGGAAAGAAGAAAACAGGATGAGACAAGCGATTTCTGGCTCAAGTCCGCGCTCGCGTGGTCTCTCTTGGTCGGCCCGCTCGTGACGACCGCCTTACACATGGACTACAAGAACCGGTTCCAAGAGGTTCATTCGATTGCGAAGTACCTGAAGACAGAGCAGGGAAGCGTCGTGCAGTTCCGAACGGGCCGCACAAAGGAATCAATCTCCCCCACCGTGCCCAACGACTCGACGTATCCGTCGTTCTTCTTCTATCTCGGGCGCGATGGACTGATGATCGACGATGTCGCAGAAGTCGCAAAACTCGATGGCACCGTCTGGATCGTCACGCGTAAAGGAATGATTGATGAGGAGACGACGTATCAGTTCGTCCTCTCCGGCTTTGGCCCACAGTCCGCGGGTGACGATTTGGCGTTGGAAAAATTTGAACTCTGGCGTCTCGATCCTATTTTGCAGGCAAGCCCTTAGCCTCAGCAGTGTCGTCCCGATGGATTCGGAACTCCGTACTGCTGAGGCATGGCGAACTCGGTAATTGTTATTTCATTTCCCCACGACGCTGCTCCTTCGCTCGAGAAGTAGCGTGTCACGCCAGACGCCGTTCATCTTTCCGACCCGCTCGCGCCGACCGATGATCCGAAACCCAAACTTCGCGTGCAAAGCAAGGGTCGCCTCGTTTTCTGGGAACACCCCAGCGGTCAG